>JAYSFH010000071.1:3444-11879 GCA_041913405.1 Dongia sp.
TGGTCGTAGCACATGGCCGTGTAGACCACCTGGCCGTCGGAGAGCTTGCGGATGTTGCGCGTGCAGGCGGCTTGCAGCAGGTCCTCGGCATCGGCGCCCAGCACCTCGAACTTCCTGAGCGGCGAGAGATCCATCACCGCGGCCTTCTCGCGGCAGGCCCAATACTCCGCGACCGGCCCCGCATTGTTGAAGCGGTTCGGCAGCCAGAAGCCGCGGTATTCGGTGAAGTTGCGGGTGAGTTCCGACATGCGCGGGTAGAAGCCGCTCTCGCGCGTCAGTCTCGGTTCGGCATCGGGTGTCATGCGAAAGGCCACCGCTCTTGAGAAGCTGTTGGTCGCCGCGTAGATGCGGACATGGATGTCTGTCGGGTTCCAGGCATTGGTCGCGTCGATGTCGTCCGGACAGGCAGAGGAGCCGCAGACCAGGTCCGTCATCGCCTTCATCAGCACATAGTCCCCGGGCCGCGACCAGGGGTCGTCGAGGAAGATCGCGTTCTGCGCGCTGATGCCGGTGTTGTAGAAGAGATTCACCGCCTGCCAGCCCGGCCGCTTGGCGAGGCCGTAGCCCTGCAGCGCGCCGTTGAAATTGTCCGAGCAGCTTGGGTGCCCGGGATAGCCGGCATCCTCATAGAAGCGGTTGGTGCAGGCGAGGCCAAACGTGTCGTGGCGCCCGACGGTATCGCGCACCACCTCGACCAGCGGCTGCATGTCGACATCGAAGAATTTCGACGCGAGGCCCGGGCCCGGATAGATCATGCCGAGCATCGTGCGGGTCGTCGTCATGTCGAGGCCGCGCTCTTGGCCCTGTTGCAGTCGCCGCGCGTCAAAAGCCAGGAAATCGGAGCATTGCCGCCCGGCGACGTCGATCACCTGGATGACCGGGCCTGCCTTCACTTGGTCGGAGCGCGCGGTGCACCGGTTGACCCGGAACTCGGCGACGACGTCGCCGAGGGGCTCGGGCAGCGGAATCTCGCCGCTGCCGACGATGCGCGCGCGATGCACGATGATGGAGAGATCGGTCGCCGGCAGATCGCCCTCGCCGAGCCGCTCCGGTCCGGGCGCATGGAAGACCACATCGACATCGCGCTCGGCTTTGAGCGAGGCGTTGTCGCCCGGGCCACCCGTGCCGAGAAGGATCGCCGCCCTGTCGATGCCGAGCGGGATGCCGCGCGCGCGTAAGCTGCGGGCGATCTCCGCACCATTCTCGCCCTCGCCCTGCAGCAGCCGGTTGATGCCCGCCGCATCGCCGTCGGCCTTCAGGCCCAGCGCCGCCGGATCGTTGCGCCCGCCGCTTCCGAAGACGGCGATGGCGCAAGCCTGCCTTCCCTCGCGATCGACGATCTCGACCCGGTCGCCGGCGGAGAGGTGGAGGATGAGCCCGCCGAGGCCGGCCAAGCGGTAGCGCTCGACCCCTGGGTCGAGGCGCGGCAGGCCCGGCTCGCGGAAGCGTGGTTTAGGCAGCAGAACCGTCATTGGGGCAACCCCTTGGCGGAACCATTTTCAGGCCAAAACCATACCGCTATTGGCGAGTGGTTCACAACCTGGAAATTGGCAGAACGGCGTCACTTCTTGCGACGGACGCGCACGGCCTTCGGGCCGAACAGGAGTTTCGGGATGTTGCGCAGCAACTGCGCGAGCTCGCGCTCCTTCACCTGCGCCGCCGCCTGCCGGAGCGAAAACCAGCGGACCCGCCGCTGGTCCTTCTCCGGCCAGTCCTTCTTCTGTTGCTCGACTCCGAGCACGAAGACCTGGACCAGGATCTCGCCGGTGAAACTCTCGTCGCGTTTCATATAGCGGAAACTGCCGATCGGCTTCTTCGACCACAGCTCGCCTTTGACCCCGGCCTCCTCGAAAGCTTCGCGCCGGGCGGTGCCCGCCGGGCTCCGGTTGCGCATCGGCCAGCCCTTCGGGATCACCCAACGGCCGGTGCCGCGGGAGGTCAGCAGCAGCACCTCGAGCTGGTCGCGCGACCCCACGCGCAGCGCCAGGGCCCCATATTGGCGATGCCGAGGCAATCGTTTCGCTGCGACGCGCCGCACCGGGCGCTTCGCGACCTTCTTGGTGGCCGACCTGGCCTTCCTCACCGGGGTTTTCTTTTGAGCCTTCGCCATGGGTGCAGTTTGCGGTGATCACCTAACGGCAACAATCCGGCAGGCGTCCCCGGATTGCGCAGCACCGACTTTCGGGGCTGCGAACGGAGGTTTACGCGGTCGGATAGCGGATCGAGAGAATCTCCAGCTCCAGATCGCCGGCTGGGCGCTTCCAGATCACTGTGTCGCCGGTCTTGGCATCCTTGAGCGCCAGGGCGAGCGGCGAGACCCAGGAGAGCTTCTCGACCGTGGGATCGGCCTCGTCCTCGCCGACGATCTCGAACTTGCGCTTCTTGCCGTTCTCGTCCTCGGTCTCGACGATGGCGCCGAAATCCACCTGGTCCTTCGGCTGCTGGTCGTAGTCGACGGGAATGGCGCGGGTCAGGCGCTCCTGCACATAGCGCAAATCGCGCTCGATCACCTGCAGCGCCTCCTTGTCGAGCAGATCCCGCTCGGTCTGGTGGCGATGCTTGGAATCCTCAAGCTCGGCCAGCTGCTGTTTCAGCAGCGCCAAACCGCGGGGAGTCACGAAGTTCGGATGCGGGCTCTGGGGCCGCTCCGGCAATTCCGGGACCTGATCTTCGTTTTCCTTGACGAAAGCTCTGCTCATCCTGCTCACTCCCTCCCTCTATTATTTAGAGTTGCCTTATTCCAGGACAAGGTCAAAGGTTATCCGCCCTAGACCAAATCCTTGAAAAGGCATCAATTTTTCGGGACGGAGGGGGCTCCCATGACCGAAGTGCGATGTCTGTTGGAGAAGCGGGCGGTCCTGGGCGAGGGGCCGATCTGGCGACCGCGGGAGAACTCCCTCTATTGGATCGATCTGAAGGCGCCGGCGATCTATTGTTTCGACGTCATCACCCGGCAAAACCGCCAGATTCCGGCGGCGCTCGGCAAGACCATCGGCGGCATGGTGTTCGCCCGCGACGGCCGCATGATCGTTGTCGATGCCGAGGGCGTGCATGACCTCAGCAACACCGGCCACCGCAACCTGCTGGTCAATCCGGAATCGGATGCGGGCAATGCCTTCAACGATGCCAAATGCGATCCCAAGGGGCGGCTCTGGAGCGGCACCGCGGATATCGGCGAGACCCGCCAGAGCGGCAGCCTCTATGTGATCGAGGGCCAGGGCCAGCGCCGGATCCGCCGGATCGACAGCGGCATCATCTGCTCCAACGGGCCCGCCTTCTCGCCCGACGGGCGCACCGCCTACTTCACCGACAGCTTCGCCCAGGAGATCTACTGCTACAACGTCGACCTCGACACCGGCCTCATTGGCGAGCGCAAGAGCTTCGTGCGCTGCAGCCCGGATGCGGGCTACCCCGACGGCATGACGGTCGATTCCGAGGGCTATCTCTGGTGCTGCAACTGGGATGGCTGGAGCGTCACGCGCTATGCCCAGAACGGCGAGATCGACCGGGTGCTGAAGGTGCCGGTGCCGCGGCCGACCTCGGTCTGCTTCGGCGGCCCGCGCATGGACCAGCTGTTCATCACCAGCGCCAGCGACGGCCTCTCGGAAGACGTCCTGCGCGAGGCCCCGCTCTCGGGAAGCCTGTTTGTCTGCGAGCCGGGCGTCAAAGGCCTGCTCGATGCGGAGTATAACGGTTAGACCATGACTGAAGGCACATTTGACGTCGTCATCGTCGGCGGCGGCGTGATCGGATCCTCGACCGCCTATTTCCTGGCGAGCCAGCCGGATTTCGACGGCAGGATCGCGGTCATCGAAAAGGATTCCACCTACCCCGACGCGGCAACGCCGCGTTCGGCCGGCGGCGTGCGCCAGCAGTTCTCCACGCCGGAGAACGTGCAGATCTCCGCCTTCGCGGCTGCGTTCTACAAGTCGATCGAGCAGCATCTCGCGGTCGGCAACGACAAGCCGGCGATCAATTTCCATGAGAACGGCTATCTCTTCCTGGCGACACACGCCGGATTGAAGACGCTGGTCGCCAACCACCGGCTGCAGCACGAGCAGGGCGCCGGCACCCTGCTCTGGACCCCGAAGGAGCTCGAAAGCCGCTTCCCCTGGGTCAACACCGCCGATCTCGCCGGCGCCACCTTCGGCCCGTCCAACGAGGGCTGGATCGATCCCTATTCGCTGCTGCAGGCGTTCAAGCGCAAGGCCCGGTCGCTCGACGTCACCTACATCCAGGACGAGGCGGTCGGCTTCGACTTCTCCGGCGCCAAGATCACCGCGGTGAAGCTGAAGGAAGGCGGTCGCATCGCCTGCCGCGCGGTGGTCAATTCCGCGGGCTACCACGCCCGCACCATTGCCGGTTATGCCGGCATTGATCTGCCGGTGCATCCCAGGAAGCGCTACGTCTATGTCTTCGACTGCCGCGAGGAGGTCGAGAACGAGACCATGCCGCTCACCATCGATCCCTCCGGGGTCTGGTTCCGGCCCGAGGGCGCGAACTTCATCTGCGGCGTCTCGCCGGAGGACTGGGACGACCCGGATTGCCTGGATTTCGAGCTCGATTATCGTCCTTTTGAAGAATTGATCTGGCCGACGCTTGCGCACAGAGTCCCGATGTTCGAGGCGATCAAGCTGATCCGGGCCTGGGCCGGGCATTATGACTACAACGTGCTCGATCAGAACGTGCTGATCGGGCCGGCGCCCCAGGTCCCGAACTTCTTCTTCGCCAACGGCTTTTCCGGGCATGGTCTGCAGCAGAGCCCGGCGATCGGCCGCGCCCTGAGCGAGCTGATCGTGTTCGGCCAATACCGGACGCTGGATTTGAGCCGGCTCTCCTACAATCGCGTGCTCAGCGGCGCGCTGATCAAGGAGGCCAATGTTGTCTGAGCAGAGGGTCACACCGCCCTTGTCGATCGCGCTGATCTCGATCCATTGCGAGGACCGGCCGGGCCTGGTCGCCGGCGTCACCGGCCGTCTCTACGACCTCGAGATCAATCTCGGCGACACCGCCTTCGCGGTGCTGGGAGGCGGCGCGGAGCTCACCTTGCTGGCGAAGTTGCCGGACCGGCTGTCGCTCTCCGAGCTCGAGCGCGAATTGAAGTCGCTGCCCGAGCTCAAGGACGCCAAGCTGACGGTGACGCCGTTCGGTTACCGCGGCAGCCATGACGAGCGCGCCCGTATCACCCACCGCATCGAGATCACCGGCGACGACAGCCCGGGCCTGATCGCGCGCCTGTCGGAGGCCTTCTCGGGCTTCGGCGCCAACATCGTCTGGCTCAACTCCGAGAGCCTCGAGGGCGCCAGCGGCGCGCGCTTCCTGCTGCGCATGGCGATCTTCGTGCCGGAGGAAAAGGCGGATGCCTGCCTCGCCACCGTGGCGAACACGGCCGGCCAGATGAATCTCAAATGCCAGTGGTCAAGGGAAGCCTGAGCTACGGCGCCGGGCAGGCCAAGGGCTTCGCCCGCGCCGCGGCTTCATCGCCGGAATAGCGCGGCCGGGTGCAGAGGCCGTTATACTGCGTCACCGCCGCGTTATAGGCCTCGCGCGCCTGGTTGAGTTCCGGCAGATAGCGCGCACTGATTGCATCGCGCAGGCCCTGCTGCTGGGCCAACAGATCCTTCAAGACCTGCTGCCCGACCACGTCGTTGGGGTCGAGCTTCTGGCGCTGGGCGATCACTTCCTTGTCCACCGTGGCGAGCTGCGCCTGCTGCTCGTCATAGGCGCGTTGCTTGTCCATCCATGCATCCTGCAGCGGTTGCAGCCTGGGCTGCAGGCAGAGGCATTGCTGGATCTCGGGCACCGAAAGCGGCGTGCTCGCGGACTGCGCCAGCGCGGCGCTGCCCGATAGGAACAGCGTCGCCAGCAGAATCGCGGTTGCAGTCGGAAGTCTCGTCTTCATCGTCGAACGCTCCAATGGCCTGCCCCGCATATTCAATCGCCCCGAATTATGGCAAGCTTATGAAGCCGTCAACAAGCCCATTGGTTCCCGGAAGTCCCCCAAGGTCTCAGCATGCATGTCGTCGTCCTCGGTGCCGGCCTGCTCGGCGTCACCACCGCCCACTATCTCGCGCGCGAGGGCCATCAGGTCACCGTGATCGACCGGCAGAAGGAGCCGGCACGGGAGACGTCTTT
Source organism: Dongia sp. (assembly GCA_041913405.1). Classification (GTDB taxonomy): domain Bacteria; phylum Pseudomonadota; class Alphaproteobacteria; order Dongiales; family Dongiaceae; genus Dongia. The sequence continues at coordinate 9,580 of JAYSFH010000071.1, forward strand.
CGCCAATGCCGGCCTGCTGACGCCGGGCCATGCCTATGCCTGGGCCAGCCCGCGGGCGCCGATGATCCTGCTGAAATCGCTGTGGCGCGACGACACCGCGCTGCGCTGGCGGCTCAAATTCGATCCCGGTATGTGGGCCTGGGGCCTGAAGTTCCTGGCCAACTGCAGCGCGGAGAAGAACCGCGCCAACACCGTGATCAAGGTCCGGCTCTGCTCTTACAGCCTGGCCGAGACCGCCGCAGTGACGGCGGAGACCGGCATTACCTGGGATCGCTCGCAGTCGGGGGCCCTCTATCTCTACCGCGATCCGGACCATTTCCGTGCCGGCAAGGCGAACTTCAAGCTGCTGGCCGATGAAGGGGTCGAGGCCAAGACACTTGAAGCCGAGGAACTGGCGGGCTTTGAGCCGTCGCTGGCGCATGTGAAGGGCCGTTTCGCCGGCGCCATCCACACGCCCTATGACGAATCCGGCGACGCGCGGAAGTTCACCGTCGCCCTCGCGGAATCCTGCAAGAAGCGCGGTGTCGCCTTCAAGCTCGGCGCGGCCATCACCAAGATCGAGCGTAAGGGCGATCGCATCACCGGGGTCGAGACCGATCACGGCCGGATCACTGGCGATGCTTACGTGCTGGCGCTCGGCAGCTACAGCCCACTGCTCACCAAGCCCATCGGCTTGAAGATGCCGATTTATCCGGTGAAGGGCTATTCGGTCACCCTGCCGATCGCCGATGCCGAAAGCGCACCGGCGCATTTCGGCGTCGACGAAGCCAATCTCGTCGCCTTCGCGCGGCTCGGCGACCGGCTGCGCCTGACTGCAACCGCCGACTTCGCCGGCTATGACACCAGCTTCGGTCCAGGCGATTTCGTGCACATGCTCAAGGTGGCGCGCGAGCTTTTCCCGCGCGCCGCCGCCTTCGATCGCCCGGAATACTGGTCCTGCCTCCGGCCCATGACGCCGGACGGCCCACCGATCATGGGCCCGAGCGGGATTTCCAATCTCTGGCTCAACACCGGCCACGGCCATATCGGCTGGACCATGGCCTGCGGCTCCAGCCGGCTTGTCGTGGATCGCATGCTGGGCAAGAAGCCGGAGATCGACGACACGCCCTTCCTGCTGTCGCGGTATTGACCGCATCGAGCTTGCGGCACCCCCACCCAACCCTCCCCCGAAGACGGGGGAGGGCTTGGAGTGGTTCCTAGAATTTATCCGGGAACTGCTTGGCGATCGCACCAGCCAGCGCATCGGCGATGACATACATATGGGTCTCCATCTCGGCCCAGGTCTTCGCCTCCTCCGCATACTGCTTGGCTTTGAGTTGCTGGATCTGGCTGATGTGATGCCCGCCATGGGCCTGCAACAAGCCGAGCACGGCATCCTTGGGCAGGTTGGGATTGGCGCCGCTCAGGAAGGTCGCGATCTGGTCGGCATTGGCGAGCAGATCCTCGGTCGCTTTCTGCTGCCGGGCCTCGTCGCCGGCCACGGTCGCGGTGAGATGGGCCTTGATCGCGCCGTAGTGGCCCGCCAACAGATCGAACAAGGCATCGCCGGCCGGGACACCGTAGAAGGGCTTGATGGCGTCGGCGATGCCATGCGCGTTCGCAACCACCTCGGCCTCCGCGACCTTCGCTGCAGCGGCATTCTTCGCCAAGGTCGCGGTCACGACATTGCGGACCCAGAAGATATGGCCGACCCAGAGGTCGCGCAGGACGGCATCCGTCGCGACGACTTTCGCCGAGCCTTCGGGCGGGGCCGGCATTTCCATATGCATCGTCTCGGCGCTGGCGCCGGACAGGGTCAGCAGGCCGGCGGTCAACAAGGCGGCAAACAGCGACTTTGAATGTTTCATGGCTTCCTCCTGTGGGATCCGCTCGAGCGCGGATCTCAGGGAGGCTAGAACGTGAAATCACTTTTGGCATCTTTTTATGTTTTTAATCACTAAACTGTGATATCAGTCGTCCGAGACACCGGGCGAGGCTATGTTTGGAATCGCCCGGCTTGGAGTGACGACCATGATGGCCAATTTCGGCGACACGCGATCGAGCCTGATGGCCGCCCTGCTGAAGAACAAGGGCGGGCTCACGGTCGACAGCCTGGGCGAGGCGCTCAATGTCACGCGCACCGCCGTGCGGCAGCACCTCGCCACCCTGGAGCGTGACGGCCATGTGGCGCGCAGCGGCATGCGCTCGACCGGCGGCCGCCCGCAGGTGCTTTACGTCCTGACCGAGGCCGGGCAGGAGCAGTTCGCGCGGCGCTATTCCTGGTTCGCAGACCTGCTGGTCGGCCTGCTGAAGGACGAGCT
>JAYSFH010000072.1:0-11841 GCA_041913405.1 Dongia sp.
CCTCCGCCTCGAGCGTCATCGAGACCGAGGCGAGGATGTTGCGGTCGTCGTCAACCAGCGCGATGGTCTGCGGCGCGGCAGCGGCTTGGGCCACAAGAATTCTCCTTATCTTCGAAACGTTTACAGAATTGCTGGTGTCCTGCCAAGGTTCGCCCGGAATGGTGACCGAAATGGGGCGAAACTGCGCCGTTTCGGAGCCTTCGCCCAAATCCTTGCGGCTGCGCCGGATATGGGTGCAATCTGTTGTAACGCAAGCAAAATTACAGTGTGAAAGCGTGACTCTTAACCACGATGACCCGGCAAAAAACATCCGCGCGCTGATCGACGGGGCGAGCCGCGCCTATTTGGGCTCGCTGGCGGAACGGGCCGGCGGCGCCCCAGATTCCCCGAGGGGCGGTTCCGAGAGCTTTCCCTTCGTCTCGCTGGTCCTGCCCGCCCGCGACGGGACCGGGCAGCCGCTGCTGCTGCTCTCGGACTTGAGCGATCATGCCAAGAACCTGAAGCGCGATCCGCATGCCTCGCTGCTCTACGACGGCACTGTCGGCTTGGCGGAGCCGCTGACCGGAGCGCGCGTCACCCTGATCGGCCGCGTGGTGCCGGCGGACAAGCCGGAGAACCGTGCGCTCTACCTCGCCGCGCAGCCTTCGGCGCAAGGCTATGCCGGGTTCGGCGACTTCCATCTCTATCGCTTCGAGATCCAGGAGGCGCTGCTGGTCGCCGGCTTTGGGCGGATCCACCGCCTGCCCGGCAGCGCCCTGCTCTCCGCCGTAGTGTGAGGTTTTCTCGCCTCAGATGTGAACAATGATCGGTTTACCCGAGGGATACGAACGCCCAATTGTGAGCAATCCAAGTCACTCGGGAGAGCAGCATGTTGCAGAAGGCGAATGCTTCCGCGGTCCAGAATGCGCCGCTTGCCGGCGTTGAGGGCGAGCTGAACTTCATCATCCCGGACGGGCGGAAGCCCTTCTCCCATCAATACGACCCGCCGCCGGGCCAGCCGGTGCGCTCGCACCAATACGAGAACCGCAAGGTCTTCATCCAGGACGGCCGCCCGCAAGCCGATGCCTTCTCGATCGACCGCGAGGGCTTCGCCCTGGTGCGGCACACGACCAAAATCGCCGACCTTTATGACGAGGCAGCGCTCAAGACGCGCTACTATCCGGAAGCGGAAGCCTTGCTCAAAGCCGAAACCGGCGCCTCGAAGATCGTGATCTTCGACCACACGATCCGCACCTCCCACGACCGGCCGCGCGGCGTCGGGCTGCCGCGCGAAGCGGTCTTGCGCGTCCACAACGACTACACCTTGAAGTCCGGCCCGCAGCGCGTGCGCGATCTCGTGCCGGACGAAGCCGAGGCGCGCCTCCGGAAGCGCTTCGCCATCGTCAATGTCTGGCGCCCGATCGTCGGGCCCTTGCAGCAATTCCCCTTGGCGCTCGGCGATGCCGAGAGCCTCCACGCCGAGGATGTGCTGGCAACCGATCTCATTTATCCCGACCGGGTCGGCGAGATCTACTCGATCGCCTACAACCCGTCGCAGCGCTGGTTCTACTTCCCGGAGATGAGCCGCGACGAGGTCGTGCTGCTGAAGACCTTCGATTCCGACTCGACGCGGGCCCGGTTCAGCGCCCACGGCGCCTTCGCCGACCCCAACTTCCCGGATCCCAAGGTCTTGCGCGAGAGCATCGAGATCCGGGCCCTCATCTTCTTCGACTGAGCAGTTTCTCCCGCGGCGTTGCAGTTCGGTCAAGCCGCTTGCATACTTCTCCGCGCCGGCCTGCGTGGAGTTGTGAGCGAAGCGCGATGACGATCGACCGACGCATCCTGATCGATCCCTGGGGCGCCATTCTCGGCAAAGGGGAGAAATTCGCGGCGCGGGAAGGCATGCATCGCGCCTGCAACGAGACGCGTGTCGTGTTCGATGCCTGGTGCGCCGCCAAGCCGAACGACCGCTTGCCGCGGCGGAGCGAGGTGCATCCGGAACGGCTCGGCACGTTCGCGCCGAGCACGATGGTTCTGGATGTGCTCGAGAACCCTCGCGACTATGGCCATCGCATCGTCGGAGCGCGGCAGATCGAAGCCCGCGCCGACGATCCGACCGGCAAGACCGTGCGCGGCATCTATTCCGGCGAGGTGCTGCGCTTTTGCCTGGAGAGCTACGACCGCGCCGCCGCGTCGGAGTGGGGCCTGATCGACTTCTCGGTCGAGGCCAGCGCCAATCCACGCTTCCTGGAGTTCGAGACGCTGTTCCTGCCGCTATCCGAGAACGGCGTGACGGTGAGCGAGATCCTGGTCTACGGGCACTTCATCGAGCGCTGACCACTAGTTCGCCAGGGGCTGCTCCAGCAGCTCCTTGGCGAGGAAGCGCTCGGCGCGCACCCAAGACTCGTCGTCGTCGCCGCGGAAGGTGATCAGGCGCTCGAAGACCAGGCGGTCGGCCTCGACGTCGACCGCCTGGGCCTTCATGTTCTGCACCAGCGTGCTCATCTTGTGGACGCCGCCATAGACCAGAACCCTCGCCCCCGCCTGTTTCGCGGCGGCGATCAGGTCCTCGGGAATCTGCGAACCGACCGAGCAGGGATCATTGCCGCAATCGAGGGTGACGATCCGGTATCGGCCGCTCGCCTCGAGATCCTTGCGCAGCGCCTCGGCGAAGTGCGTGGCGCGGCCTGCATGCGTGGCCTGCTGGTCCGTGACCTCGCCCGAGCTGTCATGATAGTCGATCTCGGCGATGCCGATCATGATCGGCTCGGCGGACCGGACGCCGCCCGACGAGATCAGCAGCAGCGGCGCGAACAGCGCGCTGCGAAGGATCGCGGTTGCCGACATGTGCGTCCCTATTCCATGGTGTCGCGCGATCCTTGTCGGCGGCAGGAATGCGCGCAAGAAAAATCCCGCCGCGGTTTCCCACGGCGGGAATTCTTCCCGAACCGAATGCGGGGATCGATTACGCCTTGGCGAGAGCCGAGCCCTGGCGCTTCGCCATGAAGCTCTTCGCGGTCTCGACGGCCACGGCGGCGTCGCGGCAATAGGCGTCGGCGCCGATCGAGTTGGAGAAAGCTTCATTGAGCGGTGCGCCGCCGACCAGGACGACATGGTCGGAGCGGATGCCCTTCTCGATCAGCGCGTCGATCACGACCTTCATGTACGGCATGGTGGTGGTGAGCAGCGCCGACATGCCGAGGATGTCCGGCTGATGCTCGTCGATGGCGGCCAAGTACTTCTCGACCGGATTGTTGATGCCGAGATCGACCACGTCGAAGCCGGCGCCTTCCATCATCATGCCGACCAGGTTCTTGCCGATGTCATGGATGTCGCCCTTCACGGTGCCGATCACCATCTTGCCGACCTTCGGCGCGCCGGTCTCGGCGAGCAGCGGGCGCAGGATGAACATGCCGGCCTTCATCGCGTTGGCGGCCAGCAGCACTTCTGGCACGAACAGGATGCCGTCGCGGAAGTCGATGCCGACGATCCGCATGCCCTCGACCAGCGCCTTCGTCAGCACGTCGTAGGGGGTCCATTTGCGCTCCAGCAGGATATGGACCGCCGCCTCGATCTCCTCCTTGAGGCCGTCATAGAGGTCGTCATGCATCTGCTGAACGAGATCGTCGTCGTTCAGGCTGTTGAGATCGAGTTCGCCGGCGTCGTTCGCCATGAGTCACCTGTGTTGCGCATCCGCCGCCCCGCGGCCCACCCTGGGCGTTCACTCTGGTCCGGAGCGGGGCGCAGAGTGCCGGGAGAGGCTGGAATTGGCAAGACGAGTACCCGGTTTCCGACTGTCTTAGCCGCGCCACCGCGACATGTTCTGAAGCGCGCGCGACAGCCGATCCCGCAGCGCTGGACCGGGCGCAAAACCGGGCTAAGCTGCGGAAAGCATAGGGATCCGTTGCGCTCCGCCCGGCGAACTTGTATAGACAGGTACAGCGGGGCTGCGGCCCGGCTATTCGTTTTCCGACTTCGCCGGCGGCGGCCGCGGGAGAATTACTCATGAATGACGCGCCCTTCGTTCTCCAACCCGGCCGGCTCGGCCTCGCGTCGCTGCGCGACCTGGCGAAAGGCCGCCGCAGAATCGCGCTCGATCCCGAGGCGCATGCCGAGATCGATCGCTCCGCCCAGGTCGTGCAGTCGATCCTCGACCGGCACGAAGTCGCCTATGGCATCAACACCGGCTTCGGCAGCCTCGCCCATACTAGGATCCCCGACGACCAGGTGGCCGAGCTGCAGCGCCGGCTGGTGCTGTCGCATGCCGCCGGCATCGGCCCGGCGCTGGCCGACGAGATCGTGCGGATCATCCTGATCCTGAAGATCAACGCGCTGGCGCGCGGCTTCTCCGGCATTCGCCGCAGCGTCATCGAGGCGCTGGTGAAGCTGCTGAACGCCGAGGTCTATCCGGTCATTCCGTCGAAGGGCTCGGTCGGCGCCTCCGGCGATCTTGCGCCGCTCGCGCATCTCTCCGCCGTGCTGCTCGGCATCGGTGTGGTGCGCCACCAGGGCCGCACCTTGTCCGCCGTTGAAGGCCTCACCATTGCCGGACTGCAGCCGATCACTCTCGCTGCGAAAGAAGGCCTGGCGCTCCTGAACGGGACCCAGGTCTCGACCGCGCTTGCCGCCGCCGGCCTGTTCGCGGCGGAGGACGTCTATCTTGCCGCCCTGGTCGCCGGGGCGATGACCACCGATGCCTGCCTCGGCAGCGACGCGCCGTTCGATGCCAGGATCCACGCGGTCCGCGGCCAGCCCGGGCAGATCGACGCCGCGAAGGCGCTGAAAGACCTGATGGCCGACAGCCCGCTGCGCGCCAGCCATGTCGATTGCGGCCGGGTGCAGGATCCGTACAGCTTGCGCTGCCAGCCGCAGGTGATGGGTGCCTGCCTCGATACGCTGCGCCACGCCGCCGCGGTGATCGGCCGCGAATGCAACGCCGTCTCCGACAACCCGCTGGTCTTCGCCGATACCGGCGAGGTGATCTCCGGGGGCAACTTCCATGCCGAGCCGGTCGCGATCGCCGCCGACACGATGGCGATCGCGGTCGCCGAAATCGGCGCGCTCGCCGAGCGCCGCATCGCGCTGCTGGTCGATGCCAAGATGAGCAGCCTGCCCGCCTTCCTGGTGCCAGAGCCGGGCTTGAACTCGGGCTTCATGATCGCGCAGGTCACCGCGGCCGCGCTGGCCAGCGAGAACAAGGCCATGGCCTTCCCGGGCAGCGTGGACTCGCTCCCGACCTCCGCCAACCAGGAGGACCATGTGAGCATGGCGACCTATGCCGCACGCCGGGTCGGCGACATGGCGGAGAACACCGCCGGCATCATCGCGGTTGAGCTGCTGGCGGCGGCGCAGGGCATCGATCTCAGGAAGCCGGTCACCACCAGCCCGAAGCTCGCGACCGCTCTCGCAGCACTGCGGGCCAAGGTCGCGTTCTGGGATCAGGACCGCGAGATGGCACCGGACATCGAAGCCGCCAAGGCGTTGATCTCGACGCAGCTGTTCCGCGACCTGGTGCCGCTGCGGGTCACGGACTGACGGATCGTCAGGCGATCTCGCGCCGCATCAGCTTGGCGCTGGCGGGGCAGAGGTCGGTGAATTGCTGGGTCGAGGCGATTTCCGGCGGCGCGGTGTCGCGGGCGCAGGGCGTGAAGCCGAGGGCGGCGAAGAACGGCGCCGCGGTTTCGGTCAGCAGCCACGCATCCTTCAGCCCGAGCTTGGCGGCCTCCGCCAGCAGGCCGTGCACCAGGGTGCGGCCATAGCCGTGGCCGCGCTCGCGGCCCTCGACGACGATCGAGCGCAGCAATGCATGCGATCCGCGGAGCTCGAAGCCGCCATAGCCGCGGCACTGTCCCCCTTCGGTCAGCAGGAAGTAGCGCTTGCCCGCGCCGATCAGGTCGGCGGTCGGCAGCTTCGCCTCGGCGAGGCAGCGGCGGAACTCCACATCGGTGGCGGCGACCGGTGCGAGGCTGGGGCCGGCTGACGGCTGGCGTTCCGCCGGCGGAGTGCCCGGCGCCAGCACCCGCGGCGCCGGTGCGATGATGCGCTCGTCCGGCACGGTGTCGGCGCCGACCGGGAAATCCTCGATGCCGAGCGCGCGCTCGACGGTGACGCCATCCTCGCCGGCGATCGGGAACATCGCCGATTCATATTCACGCTCGAGGCCGGATTCTGTGAGGAAGCGGCAGACCCCGAAGGTCGGCCGTGCATCCTTGACGAATTGCAGGTGATGCGCCGGCCAGTCGGTGTCGAGCTCGCTGGAGAAATCGAGCTCGTCGAGATAGCGGCCGGTGAAATCGCTGCCGGCATATTGCGCCAGCCAGGTACCGACCAGCACGAAGCGGACGCGGAACGGGTTGCGCTCGTAGCGCGTGACCAGGAGATGCGGCAGCAGTGGCTTGATCTCGGCGGGATCGATGTCGGACCAGAGCGGCATCGGCCGCCGCCCGCGCTTCGCCTCCCAGTAGCGCGTGAGGCCCGCGATCTTCGATGAGCTGAGATCCAAGGCAGAAGCGACGCGACGCAATTCAGGCTCCGATTCACGCGGCCGCAAGCGACCCCACCCGAATGTTACGACATCCTGACGGTGCATGCTGCATAGATGATTGCGCGCGATGCAGCCGCCCGGACGACACCCGGATCGTGCGCTGTTACAGAGTGAAACCCAAACCTTCTTTCATTCGGGCGGACAATCGTCACACTGTGCCGGTAGCGGGATGCAGCGTGGGTGGCAGCGACGTCGATTCGGGACGAGAGCGCTGGCGCCATGGACGATCAGGGATTTCCGCTGCATGCCGCTCAGGCTCACGCCATGCCGTCGATAGGCGGCCGGTCCCAATCCCAGGGGACCGGCATCAGCCGCCGCCGGGCGCTCGGCCTCGGCCTGGCCGCTTTGGCGCAGCCGCTGCTGGCGACGCCGAGCCTGGCCGGCGGGCGACTGATGCCGCCGCAGGCTTCGGCGCCGCTGAACAATCCCTTTCCGCTCGGCGTTGCCTCGGGCGATCCGCTGCCCGACGGCTTCGTGCTCTGGACCCGCCTCGCACCGGAGCCGCTGTCGCAGGATCCGCGAGCGCCGGGCGGCTTGAGCGGCGGCGACGTGCTGTTGAGATACGAGATCGCCGAGGATCCGCTGATGCAGCGGATCGTTCGGCATGGCCTGGCGCGCGCCGAGGCCCTGTTCGCGCATTCGGTCCACCTCGAGGTCGCCGGGCTCACACCCGGTCGGCCCTATTGGTATCGCTTCATGACCGACGATGCCGCCAGCGCGATCGGCTGCGCTCGCACCGCGCCGGGCGAAGACCAGCGGCTCGACAATTTCCGCTTCGGCTTCGTCTCCTGCGCCAACTACGAGCAGGGCTATTTCTCCGCCTATCGCCATCTCGCGGCGGAGGCGCCGGATCTGGTGCTGTTCCTCGGCGACTATATCTACGAGACCTCGGCGCCGAAGGATAAGGCAACGGTGCGGCGCCACATCGACAGCGATATCCCAACCACGCTGGCCGGCTATCGCAACCGTTATGCGCAGTATCGGCTCGATCCGGATCTCCAGGCGTTGCATGCCGCGGCGCCGGCGCTGACGATCTGGGACGACCACGAGGTGCAGAACGACTATGCCGGCGAATGGGCCTCGAATTTCGAGCCGCCGGCGCAGTTCCTGCTGCAGCGCGCGGCGGCGTACCAGGCCTTCTACGAGCATATGCCGCTCCGCCCCAGCCGCTGCCTGCGGCCGGGCACGGCGCCCGGCACGGCGATGCGGATCTACGCTCGCTATAACTTCGGCGACCTGGTGAGCTTCTCGATGCTGGACGGGCGGCAGTATCGCTCGCGCGAAGCCTGCTATGCCCCGCCCTATGGCGGCGGCCAGGTGGTGACGGCGCGGCAATGCCCGGAGCTCATCGACCCGTCGCGCTCGCTGCTCGGGCAGGCGCAGGAGGCTTGGCTCTATGAAGGCTTAGCGGCCTCGAAGGCGCGCTGGAACGTGATCGGCCAGACCGTGCTGATGGCGCCGCTGCATGACAACCGTCCCGGCACCGAGGCACATGAATGGACCGAGGCCTGGGACGGCTATCCGGCGGCGCGCACGCGCCTGCTCGACCACATCGCCTCGAGCGGCGTCGCCAATCCCGTGGTGCTCTCCGGAGACAACCATTCCTTCTGGGCCAACGAGCTGAGGCGCGAGGCCGACGGCGCGACGATCGCAACCGAGTTCGTCGGCACCTCGATCACCTCCTACGGGCCGCCTTACGAGATGGTGGCGAAATGGCTGCCGTCGAATCCGCAGGTCCGGTTCTTCGAGAGCCGCAAGCGCGGCTATTCGGTTGTGGACGTGAATGCCGACCGGATGGTGACGCGCTTCCAGGCGATCTCCGCCGCCGCCGATCCGGACGCCAAGGTCGAGACCTTGGCGAGCTTCATGCTGGAAGCGGGGCGGAAGGCGTTGATGACCGCCTAGCTCAAGCGCGCCACCAGCCGCGCATAGCGACCGGGGGTCATGCCGAAATGGGCTTTGAAGTGGCGGTTCAAGTGGCTCTGGTCGGCGAAGCCGCAGGCGCCGGCGATCTCGGCCAAGGGCGTGCCTTCGGCGATCAGGCTGCGCGCGGCGGTGACCCGGCGCGCCACCAGATAGCGATGCGGCGCCGTGCCGAAGCTGCGGCGGAAGGCGCGGGCCAGGCTGAAGCGATCGAGATCGGCGACCCGTTCGAGATCGGCGGAGTCGATCGGCCGCGCGAACTCGGCATCGAGGAAGTCGCGAACCCGCAGCAGGACGCGGTGCGGCGTCGGGCCGGAGCGTCGCGGTTCCTGACGCGCGCGCCGCGCCAGCGCATCGGCGAGGCCCGCCAGCAGCGCATCGCCCGCGAGCGGATCCAGCCGGCCGGGAAAATCCGCGAAGGCTTCCTTTATCAGCGCCGCCATGTTTCGGTCGCGGGACACCGCATCGGCCACGAAAGGCAGGGCGTTGACGCCGTCATGTTCCAGCGCATTGCCGATCAGCGCCGGGTCGACATAGATCATGCGGTAGCTGAAACCGTCCGGTACCGCGGCATGGCCGTCATGCTGCTCGTCGGGATGCAGCACCATGATCTGTCCAGCCCGGCTGACCTGCGCCGTGCCGCGATAGCGGAAGCCCTGTGCGCCGTCCAAGGTCAGGCCGATCGCATAGGTCTCGTGCCGATGCGGATCGTAGGCATGGCCATGGAAGCGCGCCTCGAGCCGTTCGAGTCCCGGCATCGGGCTGTCGGTGGTCAGGAAATCGGCCATGCACAAACGTCCAAGACGGGCGGCGGTGTCGCGCCGATGATGCCAGACATGCTGTACCCGACCAAGACCGCTCTCGTGATCCGCAACGATCTCGCCGTTTGGCAGAAGGCGAATGTCGCCGCCTTCCTCTCCGGCGGGCTCACGCATCATTTTCCGGAGATGGCCGGCGAGCCCTATCGGGACGCCGATGCGACCGTCTACACGCCGCTCATTCGCGAGCCGGTCTTCGTCTACGGCGCCGATGCCGAAGCGCTGCGGCGGACCTATGAGCGGGCGCGCAACCGCGGGCTCACCTTCGCGATCTACACCGAGCCCTTGTTCAAGACCACCAACGATCATGACAACCGCGCCTCGGTCGCGGCGATGCCGCGGGACGCGCTGGATTTGGTCGGCCTCGGCTTCCATGCCGAGCGCAAGATCATCGACAAGGTGATCAATGGTTTGAAATTCCTGGGGGCTTGAAGTTCCTGGCCTGATCCCATTGCATTCGGGGGTGCGACGACCCGCGCCTTGCCATTTCACGGGAAACCGGCTATCTGCCTCCCCGCCCATTGGGGAGTAGCCGCCTGCATCTCACGCAGGGGTCCGGTCAACAGACTTGGCAGCCGTTTCGCGGATGCCATGGCCGGAGCGGTCGAGCGGTTCGTGAGAGCCGCGGGATCTGGCGAGACCTTTGGCGCGGTGACCGGGTCCGGGTTGGACGGCGGTTGCCTCGCCGAAGTTCCGCCCGCGTCCGACCCGCCTGACATGGTTTGCCTGCCCCGATGTTTTCCCTGAACGCCTTCGCCATTTCCACCGGATTGGTCGCCATCGCCGAGATCGGCGACAAGACGCAGCTTCTGGCGCTGCTGTTGACCCTCAAGTTCCGCAAGCCCTGGCCGATACTCTGGGGCATGCTGGCCGCGACCTTGGCCAACCACGCCGGCGCCGGCGCGGTCGGGCATTACCTCGAGAATGTGCTCCACGACATCGCCGGACCGGAAACGCTGCGCTGGGGCCTTGCGATCGGTTTCGCGGTGATGGCGGTCTGGGCGTTGATCCCCGACAAGATCGAGGAGGAGGAAGGCGAGGTTACGCGCTGGCGCCGGGGCGGCGCCTTTCTCACCACCCTCGTCTGCTTCTTCCTGGTCGAGATGGGCGACAAGACCCAGGTCGCGACCGTGGCTTTGGCCGCGCGCTTCCCGGAACTCGTCTCGGTCGTGCTCGGCACCACCTTCGGCATGGTGCTGGCCAACGCACCGGTGATCTTCTTCGGCAACAAGCTGGCGGCGAGGATTCCGCTGAAATACGTGCGCTGGTCGGCGGCCGCCTGTTTCGCGGCGCTCGCGGTCGGTGCGGTGCTGATTTGAGCTTTGGGAGGTGCCGCTAATACCTTTCGCGGCCGGCCTCTTCGCCGGCCGCGAAAATAGCCCCAAGTCGTTGTTAGAGAACGGCGTTGGCGCAAGCCGACGGCGAAATCCATCCTCACCCCTGTAAAGGCCCTGTAAAGGTTCGGGGCGAAATGCACGCCTGTCTGCGTCCGGTCTGCGCTGCAGCGCATTGCGCATTCGCTGAAGCGACCGGTGCCACGCCGTCATTGGGTCGGTCGCCGTTACCTCGTTCACGATGTCTAACAGCAGGCCTAATTGTATCACGATAGGCGTCGAATATCACCGGCGATCGCCCATCTGTTCGACCTGCCTGAATTCAGGAGTATGCAGCGGAATTCGGGCCGATCGTTTCCTTCGATGGCTGCGATCGGATTTTTGCCGCTTTAAAAGCCGGCACCGGGACTCCATATCCAATTGAGAATGATTCGCAATTATGTCACAAGACAGCGATGCTGAGCGATCTGGTGAAATCGGGGATCTGGGCGGTGGTGCAGATGGCGATCGGCTTCGCTATCGGCCTGGGCGTGACCGGCTCGGCCGGGCTTGCGATCCTGATCGCGATCAGCGCCGGCTCGATTGGGAGCTTCGCCTACTGGCTGCACGAAAGGCTGTGGAAGGCTCACGCCAGGTGGTGATGGGTGTAGCCGAATAGCATGGTGACCCGGTTGCCGTCGTCGGAGAGCGGCATCATCAGGATGTCCTCATCGCCCACCCGGCCGTCCGGCGCGGTGAAGTCGCGGTGCATGAAGAGCGGCGCCCGGGTCTCGACGACTTTGTCGAGGATGGCGAGCGCCGCGTTGAGGCTCGGCGCGAAGAAGCCCTGGTTGATCGATTGCCCGGTCGGATCCTTGCCGCGCATCGCGACCTCCCGCGTGCCGACCAGCCGATAGACATAGCGGCGTTCGTCATCGACCACATCGATCAGGATGAGACCGGGCAGGAACCGTTTCAACTCGAGCGGATCGATGTCGGCGCGGGACGGCATCAGGCGGCCGCGGCGCTTCTCCTCCCAATAGCGATGGACGGCGAGAACATCGGGATGATGGTCCCCGGGATGCGGTTGGTCCTGCAGGTCGTGCGGCCCGGCCGTTGGAAGTCTCCCCGAACGAAGCTTGCCCGGGCAGCATAGCGCGAAGCGGCCGAGGTGAAAATCCCGGCTGCGCCTCGGTGAAGATCCCGGCTGCGCCTCAGTGAAAATCCCGGCTGCGCCTCAGTGAAAATCCCGGCTGCGGATGTC
>JAYSFH010000073.1:0-11757 GCA_041913405.1 Dongia sp.
GGGCTTGGTCGCGTCACAGGCGAGAGCCTCGGCGCCGGTCGCCTTCACCAGGTCGGCGAGCTTCTCCGGGCGGCGCGCGGCCAGGACCAGCTTCATGCCTTCGGCGGACAGGATCCTGGCCAGGCTGGCCGAGAGGCCGGATCCCGCGCCGACGATGACCGCAAGCTCGCCCCGGTTTGTGTCCGCCATTCCATACTCCTGTGATTTCAGAGGGTTATGCCGATAGTTCCGGGTGCCTCGACCCGCCGTGGTTGCCAAGCTCCAGCGAAGGTGCTAGCGGGAGCGCCGATTCCGAACATGCTTCGCGAGACGGTCCAGTCCAAGGGCCAAGCGAAAAAATAGCGACTTCAAGATCAGGGACCCTCATGGCCGACCAGAACCCCGCCCAACCCGCCGGCAACGCCGATCAGGCCGCCGCACCCTTGACCGTGGTGCATCAGTACCTGAAGGACTTCTCCTTCGAGAATCCGAATGCCGCGAACGGCTTCCAGCCGCTGACCACGATGCCGACCGGCTATATCCGGGTCGATGTGCGGGTAAAGCCGATGACCCCGCCGGACATCGAGGTCTCGCTGTTCCTGGCCGCCGAGGCGAAGATCGACGACACCACGATCTACGTGGTGGAGAGCGAGTATGCCGGCGTGTTCCGGCTCGGCCGCGTGCCGCAGGAGCATATGCTGCCGCTGATCATGATCGAGGCGCCGCGACTGCTGTTCCCGTTCTCGCGCCAGCTGATCGCGACCGCGGTGCAGGCTGGCGGCTTCCCGCCGCTCTACATCAACCCGGTCGACTTCGTGCAGCTCTACCGCGACCGCCAGCCGGACCTGCAGGAAGCGATGAAGGAAGCCCAGACGGAAGGCGCGAAGGCCTAAGCCTTCAGCCAGATCGCGTCCTTGATCTTCGCGATGAAAGACTGATGCGCCACGAGCTCTTCGGGGCTCGGCGCATGGGGGCGGGGCGTGCGCACCGGCAGCTCGATGCCGGGTGAGCCCGCGCGCCGGCCGCCGGTGAAATCGAGATCGACGCTAACGCTGACTTCCTCGGTGAGGACCAGGCCGGCCTGGCGACCACCCTTCAGTTCCAGATAGACGTCGGCCAGAAGCTGCGCATCGAGCAAGGCGCCGTGCAGGGTGCGGTTCGAGTTGTCGATGTTGAAGCGCTTGCAGAGCGCGTCGAGGCTGGCCGGGGCGCCCGGGAATTTCTTGCGCGCCATCGCCACGGTATCGATCGCGCGCTGAAACGGGATCGCCGTCTTCCCCGCGCGCTCCAGCTCGACATTGATGAACTTCATGTCGAACTCGGCATTGTGCGCGATGATCGGAGAATCGCCGATGAACTCCAGCAGCGCGTCGGCGACCTCGGCGAATTTCGGCTTGTCGGACAGAAACTCTGCCGAGAGCCCATGCACCTGGAACGCCGCCTGCGGCACGTCCCGCTCCGGGTTCACGTATTTCCAGAAGCTGTTGCCGGTCGGCACGTGGTTGATGAGCTCGAGACAGCCGATTTCCACCAGCCGGTCGCCGTTGACGGCGTCGAAGCCGGTGGTTTCGGTGTCGAGCACGACCTCACGCATCGAGCAGAGTCTCCGTTGATTCCCACGTCGAGTCGACGTGCGCAAACCGAAGATGCCGCCCGTAGAATCGACTGGCAAGCGCGGAAACAGCCGTCGCGTCGCCGGTGGTGAGGCAGACGGGATCGGTGGGATCTCGGGTGGAGTCCTTCATTTCGGGATGGCGGAAGAGATAAGCCACCATCGCCGCGGCGACCCGCGCCGGCTGACTCAAGATCTGAGTCTCCGGCGGCAAGGCGCTGCGGAACAAGGCTTCCACCAGCGGGAAATGGGTGCAGCCCAGCACCGCCTTGTCCGGCGCCCGCCCGAGGTTTCGCAGCAGCGTGTCGACGTGGCGGATGACCGTGTCCCGCAGGGCCGTTTCGGATGCCCCGGCTTCGATCATGCCGGCAAGTTCCGGGCAGGCTTGCTGGGTGACCTCGATGTTCGGCGCGCGCAAGGCGATCTCGCGCGGATAGAAGCCGCTCTCGACCGTCGCTTGGGTCGCGAAGACGGCGACGGTCTCGACCGGGCGGCGCGCTGCGTCCGGGCCGGCGGTGGAATGCCAGGGCGTCTGGGCGATTTCCTCGATCATCGGCGCGATGACGCCGAGGATGCGGCGTTCCGGGTAATGGCCGGGAAGCCAGTTCTGTTGCAGCGGCCGGATCGCCGCGGCCGTGGCGGTGTTGCAGGCCAGGATGACCAGGCGGGCACCGGCCCGGAACAGCAGTTCGGTGCCATCCTTGGTGAGCGCCAGGATCTCGGAGCCGCTCTTCGGCCCATAGGGCGCATGGGCGTTGTCGCCGAGATAGAGGAAGCGCTGGCGCGGCAGACGCGCATGCAGGGCAGCCAGCACGGTGAGGCCGCCATAGCCGCTGTCGAAGACGCCGATCACTTCAGCTTCTTCAGGATACGCGCGAGGGCGTCGCGCGAGGCGCGCTTGCCCATGCCGGTCTGCACCACGAAGTCGGCGCGTCGGCGTTTCTCGGCATCCGGCATCTGCTTGCTCACGATCTCATCGAGCCGCTGGCGGCTCATGCCCGGACGTTTCAATACCCGCTGATCTTGGAGAAATTTGGGCGCGGTCACGACGATCACGGCGTCGCAGCGCTTTTCCCCGCCGGTCTCGTAAAGGAGCGGAATATCGAGCACCACGACCGGATATCCGCGCGCCCGTGCGGTGCGGAGGAAGATCCGTTCCTGTTCGCGCACCATCGGGTGCAGGATGGATTCCAGGCGCTTCAAGTCGGCCGGATCGGCGTAGACCCGGCGGCCGAGCTCCTTGCGGTCGATCGCGCCCTCAAGCGCCGTGCCGGGGAAGGCCGCCTCGATGAACCCGACCGCGGCACCCCCATGGCCCATCAGCCGGTGGACGCTGGCATCGGCGTCATGCACCGGAACTCCCATCTGCCGCAGGGCCTGAGCGGCGGTGGATTTCCCCATGCCGATCGAGCCGGTCAGGCCGAGGATGATCACGTGATGTCTTTCAGCACGAAGTCCCTGAGCGCCTGCGTCACTTGGGGCTCGACGCCGAACCAGGCGGCAAAGCCCGGGCGGGCCTGGTGCAGCAGCATGCCGAGCCCGTCCACCACGGCGTTGCCGCGCGCTCGGGCCGCGGCCAGCAGCGGTGTCTCCAGCGGCACATAGACGATGTCGTAAACCGTGGCGGATGTCGGCAGCGCGTCGAGATTCATGTCCAGGGCCGGCTGGCCGGCCATGCCGAGCTGGGTGGAATTCACCAGCAGGCCGGCGCCGTCGAGCGCGGCTTCGCGGTGATGCCAGGTCACCACTTTCACACGGCCGGCGAGATCGCTGCCGAGCGCCGCGTCGAGCGCTTCCGCCAGTTCCTCGGCGCGGCGCTGAGTGCGGTTGGCGAGCAGGATCTCCGGCACGCCGGCTTCCAGCAGGGCGACGATGATCGCGCGGGCCGCGCCGCCGGCGCCGAGCAGAACGGCGGGTCCCGCACCCGGCTGCCAGCCGGACTGGCTTGCCTGCAAGTGGGCGAGGAAGCCGAAGCCGTCGGTGTTGTCGCCGAGGATCGAACCGTCGTCCCTGACGATGAGCGTGTTCACTGCGCCGATCCGTTCGGCGACGCGGGTCACTTCATCGACCAGGCCGAGCGCCGGTTCTTTGTGCGGGAGTGTGACGTTGCCGCCGCGGAAGCCGAGGCTGGGCAAGGCACGGATCGCCCGCGGCAGGTCGCGCGGATGGGTCGCGAAGGGAATATAGGCGCCGTCGATCCCGTGCTGCGCCAGCCAGAAGCCATGCAGCCGCGGTGAACGCGAATGATCGACCGGATAGCCGAACACCCCGGCGATCTTTGACTTGCCGGTCAGGGTGCGAGTCACGGCGAGGGCGTCGTCGTTCATCGCGGCAGCAGGCTCTGTTCGCGCAGGATATCGAGCACAGGCAACAACGGCAGGCCCAGGATGGTGAAGAAATCGCCGTCGATCCGCTTGAACATCTGCGCGCCCAGCCCCTCCAGCTGATAGGCCCCGACCGAGCTCAGGACCGCGTCTCCCGCCTGGTCAAGATACTGGTCCAGGAAGCTGTCTGTGAAGGCACGCATGGTGAGCCTGGCGGCGGTCGCGTGGTGCCAGACCCGCAGCCCGTCCCGCGCCAGCACCGCGGCGCTGGTCAGGCGGTGGGTCTTGTCGCGGAGTGTCAGGAGCTGGTTCCTGGCGCCGGCGCGGCTCTCCGGCTTGTCGAACCAGGCGCCGTCGCAATCCAGCATCTGGTCGGCGCCCAGCACCAGCCGGCCCGGCTTGGCGCGGCTGACCTGCAGGGCTTTGAGCTCGGCCAGCGCGATCGCCGCGGTTTCGACATCGGCCTCCTGCTGCTGCAGGGAGAGCTTCAGCTCGCCTTCATCGACCCGGGCCGGGACGATCTCGATCGCGACCCCGGCCGCGCGCAGCATCTCGGCGCGCGCGGTGCTGGCGGAGGCGAGGATGAGAGGCTGGGGCGGCACTAAGCTTCGCGGACCGCCGCCAAGCCACGTTTCTCCCGGTGCTGGTGCAGCAGCTGGATGATGCTGGCGGCGGTTTCCTCGATCGAGCGGCGGGTCACGTCGAGGACGTGCCAGCCATGCTCGCTGCAAAGCCGCCGCGCCTGCACGACTTCCTCGCGCACGGCGGCGAGGTCGACATAGTCGGACTCCTCGTCCTTGGCGATCATCTCCATCCGGTTCTTGCGGATCTGCACCAGCTGGCTCGGATCCTTGGTGAGCCCGACCACCATCGGGTTCTTCACCGAGAACAGCTCGGCCGGCAAGGGACAGCCGGGGACGATCGGCACGTTGGCCGCCTTGATGCCACGGTTGGCGAGATAGACGCAGGTCGGCGTCTTCGAGGACCGGCTGACGCCGACCAGGATCACGTCGGCGTCCTCGTAGTTGCGGGCCGATTGGCCGTCGTCATGGGCCAGCGCGTAATCCATCGCCTCGATGCGGTGGAAATAATCCTGGTCCATCATGTGCTGGCGACCGGACAGGCCCTTGGCGACCTGCCCGAAATGCGTGGCGAGCGCGGTCATGACCGGATCCAGCACGGGGACCAGCGTTACACCCAGATCGCGGCAGCTCGAGACCAGGAGGTTTCTGAGCTTGTCATCGACGATGGTGTAGAGGACCAGGCCCGGATTCTGCTGGATGCCCTGGAGGACCTTCTGCATCTGGCCGGTCGTCCGGATCAGAGTCCAGCTGTGCTCGATCGCGGTCACGTCCTCGAACTGGACCAGGCAGGCACGGGTGATGCTGTTCAGCGTCTCGCCGGTGGCGTCGGAAACAAGGTGGATATGAAAGCCGGTCGGCATCGTCATCTCTCGTTGGAGCAGCCTGCATCAGCCCGGTGCAAAAACCCGGGATAAGTCCCCGATAACCGCTGGACAAAGCGCCGGATTCTGCAGCTTTGCGGGTTGTCCCCAGTCATGGCATTGCCCATCTCCAGGATCAACCCCCGGCACAGGCAGCGTCTTGAATCACGTGAATCCCGGGGATGGTCGCGGCGGCCGATTTCATCCCGGTTTTCCCCGTTGTTCGTCATCCCGGCGTCTTGCGGATTCACCCGGTGTTATCCTTCGGACCAGGCCTCGCCGGCCGATGATTCCATCCGCAGGAATCACGGGCATGAGATAGAAGACCGGGGATTACGACGATTCACCGCACATCCACTTCATCTACCTCTCTAGATTCTCTTTAAGTGTAAGAGTAGGAGGGACGGAGTTTTCCTTGGTCCTGCCGAGATGACCCAGCCCAAAGCATTGATCGAGACCTTGCACGGTCGCAAAACCGACCGGACCCCGATCTGGCTGATGCGCCAGGCCGGCCGCTATCTGCCGGAATACCGGGCGCTCCGGCAGAAGGCGAAGAACTTCCTGGATTTCTGTTACACTCCGGATCTCGCGGTCGAGGCGACCCTGCAGCCGATCCGGCGCTATGACCTCGACGCGGCGATCCTGTTCTCGGACATCCTGGTGGTGCCGCATGGCCTGGGGCAAAAGGTCTGGTTCGAGGAGGGCGTTGGCCCGCTGCTGGAGCCGATTGCCGGCGCAGACGAGCTCGGGCGCTTCGAGACCCGGCGCATGGTCGAGACGCTGGCGCCGGTCTACGAGACGTTGCGGCGCCTGAAACGGGAGTTGCCGGCCGATCGGACGTTGATCGGCTTTGCCGGTGCCCCCTGGACCCTGGCCAGCTACATGATCGAGGGCGGCTCGAGCCGGGAGTTCGCCAAGGCCAAGCTCTGGGCCTATGGACGGCCGGAGAGCTTCCAGAAACTGACCGACCTGCTGGTGGATGCGGTGGCGACGCATCTGGAAGCCCAGGTTGCAGCAGGTGCCGAGGCCCTGCAGATCTTCGATTCCTGGGCCGGGGCGCTGGATACAGCGGGAATGCGGCGCTGGTCGCTGGCGCCGATCCAGGCGATCGTGACGCGACTGAAGCGGACGGTGCCGGACGTGCCGGTGATCGTCTTCCCGCGGGGTGTAGCGACCGGCTATCGCGACTTCGCCGAGGCCGGGATTGGCCACGCAATCAGCCTGGACCAGCATATCGATCCCGCCTGGGCGCGCGATGCAATCCAGGGCAGGACCGTGGTCCAGGGCAATCTCGACCCGCGCTGGCTGGTGGTCGGCGGCCAAGGCATGCGCGCGGCAATCCATCGGATCCTCGACGCGCTGGGCCAAGGTCCGCTGGTGTTCAATCTTGGCCATGGCTGCGTGCCGGAAACACCGCCGGAGCATGTCGCCGAGCTGATTGAAACGGTCCGCAGCACTCGATGAGCAGCAACCGGCGCATCGCAGTGGTGCTGTTCAATCTCGGCGGACCGGACAGTCCGGCGGCGGTGCAGCCCTTTCTGTTCAACCTGTTCAACGATCGCAACATCATCGACCTGCCGGGGATTGTCCGCTGGCCGTTGGCGAAGCTGATCTCCAGCCGGCGGGCCAAGGCGGCGGGTGCGATCTATGCGGCGATGGGCGGGCGTTCGCCGATCCTGCCCAACACCGAGCGCCAAGCTGCGGCCCTGCAGGCGAGCCTGGGCGATCTCGGCGAGGTGAAGGTCTTCATCGCGATGCGCTACTGGCATCCTCTGACCGAGGCGACGGTCGCGGCGGTGAAGAGCTTTGCGCCGGACGAGATCATCCTGCTGCCGCTTTATCCGCAATTCTCGACCACGACCACGGAATCCTCGATGCGGGTCTGGCGGGATGCGGCCAGGAAGCAGGGGCTCGCGGCGCCGCAGAAGCTGATTTGCTGCTATCCTGCGGAACCGGGCTTCGTCGCTGCGGTGGCCAAGGTGACCGCGGCGGCGATCGCCCGGGCCAAGGCGAAGGCTGCGGCGCCGATCCGGGTGATCTTCTCCGCCCATGGCCTGCCGAAGAAGATCGTCGATCGCGGCGACCCTTACGTGGCGCAGGTGTCGGCGACGGTGCATGCGGTGGTGGACCAGCTCGGTCTCGCGGCATCGGAATGGATGGTGGCGTTCCAGAGCCGGGTCGGTCCGCTGGAATGGGTCGGCCCGCCCACCGATCACTCGATCGAGGAGGCGGCAGCCGCCGGCAAAGCGGTGATCGTGGTGCCGATTGCCTTCGTCTCCGAACACTCGGAAACCCTGGTCGAGCTCGACATCGAGTATCGCCATCTCGCCGAGAAACGCGGTGCCGCGGTCTATGAGCGCGCACCGACCGTGTCGGAACATCCGGACTTCATCGCCGGCCTGGCGCAGCTGGCGCGCTGCGCCTTGGAGGACCCGAGGCGCGTTCAACCGGGTTCGGGCGCGCAGGTCTGCAACGACTGGCCGCGCTGCGCCTGCCAACAGGGGGAGCTGTAGTCGATGCTCTACAACTGGCTGCTGGCCCTGCACGTCATCGCCGTCATCGCCTGGATGGCGGGCATGCTCTACCTGCCGCGGCTCTACGTCTATCACGCACAGGCGTTGCAGAAGGGTGGCGCCGGAAGCGCCGAGCTCAGCGCGACCTTCAAGGTGATGGAACGTCGGCTGCTGCGCGCCATCATCAACCCGGCGATGATTGCATCCTGGCTGTTCGGGCTGTCGCTGGCCTGGCAGGGCAATCACTGGCTGGAGGGCTGGTTTCACGCCAAGGTCGCGCTGCTGGTTGGCATGCAGCTGGTCCACGCCGCCCTGGCGCGCTGGCGCCGCGCCTTCGCCAAGGATGCCAACACCCATTCCGACCGCTTCTACCGCTTCATGAACGAGGTCCCGACTTTGCTCATGATCGGGATCGTGATCCTGGTGGCGGTGAAGCCGTTCTAAGCCTAGAGCAGGGCCGGTTGTCTGGGTCCGGGCCGTACATTTCTCGGTGGCCGGCTTGCGGGTCAATCAGAACTCCGGGCGCTATGCCCCTTGAAACCGCGCACGAAATTGCCATTTGACTTTGCATGGTCACTCCGGTATCGCCATGGTTAGCACCCTGGCAGGACCAGTCGCTCCTCGCTCCCCCACGATATAATCCGTGAGTTTGGCCCTAAGACCTGGGCTTTGAGCGAGGGATCGGACCCGTCCAGGACGCGGCCTTCAAAAGACCGGTCATCAAGACCGGCACTCTTTCAGGATCGGGCGAACCGGAATCGGTCGCACTGCGTCCCACTCCCCAGACACCGCCCCCTATCCCGCGTGTTTTCCCACAAGAACCAAAGACCTACCGAAACCAAATGAATCTCCAAGAACTGAAGCGCAAAACCCCCGCCGAGCTGCTGGAGTTTGCCGAGAGCCTGCAGATCGAGAACGCGAGCGCGCTGCGGCGCCAGGACATGATGTTCGCGATCCTGAAGCAGCTCGCGGAGAACGACACCGCGATCTTCGGCGACGGCGTGCTGGAAATCCTGCAAGACGGGTTCGGCTTCCTCCGCAGCCCCGAGGCCAACTACCTGCCCGGCCCCGATGACATCTACGTCTCCCCGAGCCAGGTGCGACGCTTCGGCCTGCGCACCGGCGACACGGTGGAAGGCCAGATCCGGGCGCCGAAGGACGGCGAGCGCTATTTCGCGCTGCTCAAAGTCAACAAGATCAACTTCGACGACCCGGACAAGATCCGGCACCGCATCAACTTCGACAACCTGACCCCGCTCTATCCCGACGAGCGCTTCGTCATGGAGCTCGAGGGCAAGGGCGATACCGAGATGCCCAAGCGCGAAGAGGAAGCGCCGGCGATCAAGGTCGAGCCCGGCAAGCGCATGGAGCTCGGCAAGGGCAAGCTTCGCGCCTCGCGCGAATCCCACGAAATGTCGAAGGTCGATATCACCGCGCGGATCATCGATCTCATCTGCCCGATCGGCAAGGGCCAGCGCGCGCTGATCGTGGCGCCGCCGCGGACCGGCAAGACGGTGATGCTGCAGAACATGGCGCATTCGATCGCGGCCAATCATCCGGAAAGCTACCTGATCGTGCTGCTGATCGACGAGCGGCCGGAAGAAGTCACCGATATGGCCCGCTCGGTCAAAGGCGAGGTCGTGTCGTCCACCTTCGACGAGCCGGCTGTGCGCCACGTCCAGGTCGCGGAAATGGTGATCGAGAAAGCCAAGCGCCTGGTCGAGCACAAGCGCGACGTCGTCATCCTGCTGGATTCGATCACCCGTCTCGCCCGTGCCTACAACACCGTGGTTCCGTCATCGGGCAAGGTGCTGACCGGCGGCGTGGATGCCAACGCGCTGCAGCGCCCGAAGCGCTTCTTCGGCGCGGCGCGCAACATCGAGGAAGGCGGCAGCCTGACCATCATCGCGACCGCCCTCATCGACACCGGCAGCCGCATGGACGAGGTCATCTTCGAAGAGTTCAAGGGCACCGGTAACTCGGAAATCATCCTGGATCGCAAGCTCTCGGACAAGCGCACCTTCCCCTCGATCGACATCACCAAGTCCGGCACCCGCAAGGAAGAGCTGCTGGTGGACAAGGGCACCCTCTCCAAGATGTGGGTGCTGCGCCGCATCCTGATGCCGATGGGCGTCACCGACGCGATGGAATTCCTGATCGACAAGCTGAAGCATTCGAAGACCAACTCGGACTTCTTCCAGTCCATGAACCAGTAGCCACGCGACGAACCAATCCGGTTCCGCGCCCATTGAGAGCCCCGTGCTTGATCGACATCAGGCGCGGGGTTCTTCACGACAAATTAACGCTGTCTCTCCGATCCTAGGATCGCTTGCTGGTCGCGGGTGGGCGCGCTACCTCTTTTGGCGCGACTTCAAGCGGCGGCACGACTGGGACCGGGGATGCTGCGGATGCGGTTGGCTAAGGGGGGCACGGCGGGGCGAAAGCTCAAGGGCCGGATCGCTGCACTTGCGATCGGCACCGTCTTCCTGCTGACCTTTTCCGCCTTCGCCGAGCCGCTGCCGAAGCCACATGGCGGCGAGATCATCCTCACCGTCAACGGCGCGATCGCCAACGGCAATGGCGACGGCGGTGCCTATTTCGACCTCGAGCTGCTCAAGACCCTGCCGGCGCGCGTGCTGGTCACCGAGACGCCCTGGACCAAGGGCAGGCACAGTTTCACCGGCGTCCCGCTCGAGGTCCTGATGGCGGCGGTCGGCGCCACCGGCGAGACGGTCACCGCCTATGCCC
Organism: Dongia sp.; assembly: GCA_041913405.1. Classification (GTDB taxonomy): domain Bacteria; phylum Pseudomonadota; class Alphaproteobacteria; order Dongiales; family Dongiaceae; genus Dongia. The sequence continues at coordinate 10,621 of JAYSFH010000073.1, forward strand.
TCAACGACTATTCGGTCGACCTGCCGGTGGAAGACGGCAAGAAACACGGTGCGCTGGTGGTCTACCTCTTCGACGGCAAGCCGATGCTGGCGTCGGACCGCGGCCCGCTCTGGATCCTCTATCCCTTCAGCGCCCGGAAGGAGACCCAGTCCGAGACCTATTACCAGCGCGCGGTCTGGAACCTCTATGCGATGACGGTGCGCTGAATGCACACGCCGCCGCTCATCCTGCACCACTGGCGCAAGATCTTCATCGCCGGCCTGGTGCTGCTGGCGGCCCTGGTGCTGTGGTCGGCCAAGGAAGTGGCGCTCAGCATCGACACGCTGCGGGCCAATGAGCTCGACAATGTCGGCTGGAATGCGAGCCAGCTCGAAGTGCAGCTGGTGAAGCTGCAGCACCTCCTGGCCGAGGCCAAGGCGGGCAACCCGCAGCGTCTGCTGCTGCAGCGGCGCTGGGACAATTTCCTGAGCCGGATCGATCCGCTGGATGCCGCGATCACCCCGGACCTCACCGCTCGCCAGCCGGATTTCGCGCCGACCTTCGAGGAGGTCAAGGCCGGCATCGCCGAGATGTCCGCCTATGTCCGGGTCCGCAACGGCAACCTAGTGCAGTCCGCCGACGTGCTGGAAGGACCGGCCACCGCGCTTGCCGTGCCGATCCGGCGGCTGGCGGTGATGGGCGACCAGTATTGGGGCCAGCTGGTCGAGCGCCGCCGCGGCGCCCTGGTGGACAAGATCCAATTGCTGGCCTTTGCGCTGGGCGGATTGCTGCTGCTGCTCTGCGCCAACCAGGTCGTCATCCTGGCGCAGCGGCGGCGGCTCCACGCGATGGCGGGCGACCTGCAGCGCGCGCTCACCGCCGCCGACCAGGCCAATGCCGCCAAGACCAGCTTCCTCGCCCGCATGAGCCATGAACTGCGCACGCCCTTGAACGCGATCATCGGCTTTGCCGAGGTGATGCAGACCGAGATGTTCGGCCCGGTGGGCCATCCGCGCTACAAGGACTACGCGACCGGCATCCATGCCTCCGGCCGCAATCTGCTCGGCCTGGTGGATTCCGTGCTCGATGTGTCGCGGATCGAATCCGGCAGCGTGCCGGTGACCCAGGAGCTGGTGGCGCTGGACGAGCTGGCGCGGA
>JAYSFH010000074.1:0-248 GCA_041913405.1 Dongia sp.
CGGCGAGCGCCAGTTTCCGGAAGGCTCTCATACCTGCCTCCTCCGTAAGACGAACGTGGTTATGGCCAAAGGCACCAAGGTCCAGAGCAGCAAGGCCAGCAGCAGGCCAGCCGCGGGCAGTGCCGCATCCTGGCTCACGCCGGCCATGCCAGTGAACTGGCTGACGCCGCCGATCCCGGTGAGGTTGAGTACGCGATAGGCATCGGCGGGATTGAACAGCAGCAGCGCGTTCAGCACCGGCGCTGTGA
>JAYSFH010000074.1:258-11681 GCA_041913405.1 Dongia sp.
GCCCTGGTCGACCACCAGCAGCCCGAGCAGCGCCATGTCGTAGATGAGGACGAAGAGCAGCCAGACGCCGATCGCCAGGCCGCCGGCCGCGCCGCGATCCGCAACCGACGTGCTGATCAGATAGCCCAGGGCCAGGAAAGCGGAGCCGAGCAGCACCGAGCTGCCGATCATGGACAGGAAGGACTGCCATCCGGAGATGTCCGCGCCGGTCAAGGCGAGGGCGATCGCTGCCGAGCCGTAGCCGATCACGGTCGCGAAGCCGAGAATCGAGATATGCCCGACGAACTTGCCGAGGATCAGATTGGAGCGCGACACCGGATAGCTCAGCAGCAGCAGCATCGTGCCGCGCTCGAACTCGCCGCAGATCGCGTCGTAGGAGAGCAGCAGCGCAATCAACGGCAGCAGCAGGATGGAAAGGCTGGAGAGGCTGACCAGGGTGACCGCCAGCGGGCTGGCGCCGACCGTGCCGGTGGGCGCGCTGCCGAGGAAGGTCAGGGTCAAGGCCAGGGCGGCGAGCAGCAGCGTCGTCGCCACGATCCAGCGGTTGCGGATGCCGTCGAGGATTTCCTTCTTGGCGATGGCACGGATGGCTCTCATGCCCGGTTCTCCTGGTCATTCAGGAAGTGCGCATAGATCTGGTCCAAGGTCGGCTCCACGATGGAGATGTCGGTCACCTGCGGCATGGCCGCGACCCGCCGCACCAATTCGAGCTTGTGCTCCGCTGCGCAGACCAGCGAGCGGTGTCCGTTCAGGCCGCCGGCGGCGATCGTGAGGTCGTCGAGCCCGGCCATATGCTGCGCCTCGAAGCCCTCGGTCACCGCCAGCTCGACCTGTATCGGCAGGCCGGCCAGCTGCCGCAACGCGTCCAAGGTGCCCGAGACCAGGACCTTGCCGTGGTGCAGGATGACGACATGGTCGATCCGCGCCTCGAGCTCGCTCAAGGCATGCGAGGACAGCAACGCCGTGACGCCGCGGCCGCGCAGCTCCCCGACCAGATCGTAGAAGCCCTGCCGGACCAGGGGATCGAGCCCGGTGGTGGGCTCGTCGAGGAACAGCAAGCGCGGCTCGCCCAGCAAGGCCTGGGCCAGGCCGAGACGCTGGCGCATGCCTTTCGAATAGGTGTTGACCCGCTTGTTCCGCGCCGCCGCCAGGCCGACCTGCTCCAGCAAGTCGTCGCATTCGCGCGTGGAACGCCCTTTCAGCGATGCGTAGAAGCGCAGCATCTCCCGGCCGGTCAGCGCGCCGGAAAACACGACATGCTCCGGCAGGTAGCCGATGTTCATGCGTGCTTCGCGCCCGGCGCCGGTGCCGGGATCCTCGCCCAGGACGCGGATCAGGCCGGAGGTCGGGCGCGTCAGCCCGAGCATCAGCTTGAACAGCGTGGTCTTGCCCGCCCCGTTATGGCCGACCAGCGCCACGGTCTGCCCCTCGGGCAGGTCGAGGCTGACGTCCTCGACCGCGACCGACGGTCCATACTGCTTGCGCACCGACTTCAGTTCGATTGCACTCACTGTGTGCCTCCCGGCCATGCCGGCGCCGTGACGGCGGGTGGCGCCATGAGCGGCGCGCTGTCCACGACCCCGCCGGGATAGAGGGCGGGAAACTGGGCCTGCGCCCAGCGGACCACCTGCACGGCGGGGCTGTTCAGCAGCATCTTGGCATTCGGGTTGACCCAGAGAATCTCGTCCACCATGTCGTTCGGCTTGTAGGCGCTGTCGGCGACCCCGTCGCCGTTGAGGTCGAAGGCCGGATTGTCGCTCCAGTAGTTGCCATGGCCCTTGTCCGACCAGTCGAGCAAGCGCGTGCCGACATACTTCACCTGGGTCTTGTTGCCGACGAAGGCATTGCCGGCGATGCGATTGCGCTCCGAGCCGGCGGTGAAGTGGATCCCGATGTCGCAACCCTCGAACCAGTTGTCGTGGAACCAGTTCTTGTTGGCCGCATAGATGAACACGCATTTCTCCGGCGCGGCCCGCACGATATTGCCGCCGATGTCCGAGCTGTTGGCGGTGTTGAGGAACAGGCCCTTGTCCCGGTCGCCCTGGCTGAGGTTGCCGGCGACCTTCAGGCGGTCCGAATACATGATGACGAAGCCCGCATGGTTGCCGAGCGAGAGGTTGCCGGAAACCTCGCTGTCGTTGGTGTACATGTAGTGGACCGCATAGCGCAGGTCCCGCATCCGGTTGCCCCGGAACAGGTTGTCGCGGCTCGAGATCACATAGATGCCGTCCCGGCCGTAGCGGATGTCGTTGCCGAGCACCTGGGCGCCGGGAGCGTTCCAGATATTGATGCCGTTGCCGTCCTCGTTCATGTGCAGGTTCTGGCGCCCTTCGATCACATTGTCGCGGACGACACTGTCGGCCGCGCCCAGCACGTAGACGCCGACCAGATTGCCGATGATCCGGTTGTGCTCTACCAGCGCGCCCGTCGCGTTGCGCGTCAGGAAGATTCCCGCATCCTGCTCGTCGAGCCGCGATCCGGAGCCGCGCACCTCGAGATTGCGCAGGATGATCCCCGGCGCGTCGGCAATCAGCACGCGGCCGGTGCCGCTGCCTTCGATCAGCGTTCCCGCCGCGCCTTCCAGGGTGAGCGGCTTGGCGATGGTGACCGGGCCCGGGTAAGTGCCCGGTCCCAGGCGCAGCACGTCGCCCGGCGCGGCCCGGTCGATCGCGGCCTGGAGCGATGCCCCAGCCGCTATCTCGACCGTGCCTGCCGCGGCGATCGAGGCGCAGGCCATCCCGGCGGCGAGGACCGCCGCCGGGATGGCGCCACGCAGGAACGCCCTTGCCGGCATGCTCAGACCGACTTCGGCTCGACCAGCATGCGGCCCTGCATCTCCATATGCATGGCGTGGCAGAACCACTGGCAGTAGTACCAGTAGACGCCGGCCTTGTCGGCGGTGAAGGTCACCGACGAGGTCGCCTGCGGCCCGATCTCCATGGCGACGCCATAGTTGTTGATGGTAAAGCCGTGCGTCAGGTCCTCCACGTCATCCATGTTGGTGACGTAGACCGTCACTTCATCGCCCTGCTTGACGGTGAAGTTCTCCAGGCTGAAGGTCGGCGCGATCGAGTACATGTAGACTCGCACCTTGTTGCCGTCGCGGACCACGTCGGCCGCGGTATCGAGGTCGATGTTGTCCTTCTTGGCCTGGTTCCGGGCCTCCTCCCACATCGGGTCGTCCCGCTTCCAGATGTGAATGGGGTTGACCTTCGAGCGGTGCACGATCGTGGCGTCGTGCGGCTCGGCGAAGCTCGGCCCGTCATGCACCAGCTTCATCTCGTCGCCGGAAATATCGATCAGCTGGTCGTTCTCCGGCTTCAGCGGGCCGACGTTCAGGAAGCGGTCCTTGGAGAACTTGTTGAGGCTGATCAGCCATTTGCCGTCCGCCTCCTTGGTCTGGCCCATGGACGAGTGGTTGTGGCCGGGCTGGTAGTGGACGTCGAGCTTCTGGATGATGGGATCCACCTTCTGCCCGGCATAGGCCTGCTTGGCCTTCTCGATGTTCCATTTGCAGATCTGGCTGTCGAGGAACAGCGTGGTGTAGGCGTTGCCGCGGCCGTCATAGGCGGTGTGGAGAGGCCCGAGGCCGAGTTCCGGCTCGCCGACGATCACGTCGCGCGGCTGGATCTTGTCGTCGAACAGATCGTCGAGCTTGGTCACGTCCATGATCGAGACGGTGGGCGAGAGCTTGCCGTTGATGACGACATGCTGCCCGTCCGGCGCGGTGTTGATGCCGTGCGGGTTGTTGGGGACCGGGATGTAGCGGGTATAGGCCGAGCCCTGCTGGCCGTCGAGCACCGGCACGCCGCCCATCTCCTTGAAGTCGCCCTTCTTCACCGCTTCCTCAATGCGCTTCAGGTTGAAGACCACGATCCAGTCCTGCTCCTTGGCCGTCATCTCGGCGAGCGTTACGCCTTCCTCGGAATTGTAGCAGGTGGCGAAGCAGTACTTGCCCTGGTAGTCGGCATCGACATTGTCGAGGTTGCCGGTGACGATCACCTGCCAGGCGACCTTCATGGTCTCGCCGTCGACCGCCGAGAACATCGAATGATACTGCTTGGGATCGTCCAGGATCTTGCCGTCGTTCGGAATCGGCACCCGGTCCTCACCGTTGCAGAAGACATAGCCGGTCTTCGGGTATTTCTGCACCCGGAGGCCGTGCACGGTGGACTGGTTCGGCAGCTGGATGATTTTGTCCACCTTCATCACATCGCAGCGGATCCGCGCGACGCGGGTATTGGCCTTGTCGTTGACGAAGATATAGCGGCCGTCATAGGTGCCGTCGGTGAAGCTCATATGCGGATGATGGAGATCGCCGTTCTGGTAGGTTCCGCCGCGGTTCTTCAGGAATTCCACGGTCTCCGGCAGCAGGCCTTCGGTCAGGATCTTCCGGCTTTCGTTGGTGAGCCCCCAGCCGGTGGCGCTGCAGCGGTTGAAGACCGGCACGCGCATCAGCTCGCGCATGGACGGCAGGCCGATGATGCGCAGCTCTCCGCTCTGTCCGGAGCTGAAGAACACGTAGTACTCGTCGAGCTGGCCCGGCTCGACATTCGCACTCTGCCCACCCTCCTGCGCGGATGCGGGTCGAGAGAAGCCATGGCCGAGGGTTCCCAGCGCGGTTCCTCCGGCCAGGCCGCCGACTCCCGCGAGCGCGGCGAGCCGCGCCGGACCGGTGAGCATGTTCCGTCGGGTGAATTTCGGTTGGTCGTCGTTGCGGTCAGTCATGGTAGCACCTCCGTTTTTCGACTTGGGCTGGTTTTCCCCGCATTGGCGGGCAACATGGAAGGCGAGGTCGTCGCCAGGCGCTTCTCCCGCTTCAGGCGGCGCTGGATCATCACCGGGCATTTGTGATCGTCCCAGTAGAGCAGCTGGCAGTGCATGCAGTAGATGCACTCGTTGACGTTGATCTGGCCTTCCGGCCGAATCGCCTGAACCGGACATTCGATGGCGCAGCGCTGGCAGGGATTGCCGCATTCGCGGTAGCGCTTCAGCCAATCGAACATGCGCATGCGGCCGGGAATGGCGAGCGCGCCGCCGAGCGGACACAGGTAGCGGCAGAAGAAGCGCTCGATGAAGAGCCCGGCGCCGACCAAGGCGACGGCGAACAGCACGAAGGGCCAGTCGCGCATGAAGCGCAGCACGATCGCGGTCTTGAACGGCTCGACCTCGGAAAGCTGCTCGCCGAGCGTCAGCGAGTAGAGCGAGACGCCGAACAGGCCGAGGAAGATCAGGTATTTGATCGGCCACAGCCGCTCATGAACGGCCCAGGGCACTGTCACCTGCGGCACCTTCAGGCGGCGCGCCACCTTGTTGGTGAGCTCCTGCAGCGCACCGAACGGACAGAGCCAGCCGCAGAACGGCCCGCGCCCCCAGAACAGCAGCGCCCCGGCGATGCTGCACCACAGGATGAACAGCAGCGGGTCCATCAGGAAGTAGTCCCACTTGAACTCCGTGATGAGCGCATTGGCGAAGGTGAGGACGTTCACCACCGACGGCTGGGCGTGAACCATCCAGCCGAGCCAGACCAGCGTGAACAGCAGGAAGCCGGTGCGCACCTTGGCGAAGAGCTTCGGACGGCGCACCAGCCAGTCCTGGAAGAAGAAGATGACGGTCAGGACGCCGATCGCGACCAGCAGCACGCCGACCTGCAGCCAGCGCTGGGTCCAGATCCGCTGCCAGAGCGGCGTCTCGCCGGCGGGCGCCGCGGCGGGCGCGGGTTGGGCACCCTCGGCGGCGGGCGCTGGCACGGGCGCTGCTGCATCGGCTGGCGCTTCGGCGACGACGACCGGCGCCCGGCTGCGCTTCAGGTATTTCTCCGGCGGCAGATAGCGCAGATCGAACATCAGGAACGCTTTCTGCAGCGCTCCGGTCGCGCGTTGCACCAGCAGCTTCAGCTGCCAGGGCTTCGCGGGGTCGAACTGGGTCTTGGGCGGGACCGCGAACAGGCCGATTTCCTTGAAGTCCGGCGCGCCGGCCGCCGCGATCGCGCCGATCCGGGTATGATTCTTGTCGTGGAAGCGGACGCTCTCGAGGTCCTGGACCACCTCGATGCGGTCGAAGATGCCGCCGCGGACATAGCCCGAGCCCTTGAAGGAATAGCGGCCTTCGCCCATGACCAGGATCGCCTGCTGGCCCGGCGCCAGGCCCTGCACCATCTGCGCATAGGCGGCATCGCCCAGCAGGCTGCGTCCCACGGTCGGAATCGTCGCCGGCGCCACGTAGAGATCGATGAAGGTGTCCTCGGGATTCCCGGCCTCGGGCCGGCCGGCGGCATCGGCGTTGCCGGATTCCTGGTACGCCTTGTTGATATCGCCGATCGAGATCCGCAGCCGCCGCACCGATCCGTCGCCGACCAAAGTCTGCCAGTCCTCGACCGCGTTCTTGTCGGTGTCGATCGTCACGATCTCCTGCGGCGCGGACGCGACCGCCGCACCGGCAGCGGTGCCGAGGCCCTTGGCCTGCACGACCTTGATCGCCGAGCGCATGATGCTGTCGCCGATCACCAGGACGGTCACCGTCGCGCCGCTGACGATGTCGGGCGCCTGCACGCCCGTGCCGCCGGCGAGGGCCGCGTGCACATCGGTGCCGCGGAAATGATCGATCACCGCGCGGATCTTCGCCTCGGGAATGCCGACCAGCACGATCGGCTCGTGATGCTCGACGAGCTTGCCGCCGAGGATCTTGCCGCTCGGGTCGAGCGCCACCAGGATCCGGATCGGCTTGCCGGAATAGCCGGTTGAATCGACGACATCCGAATTGAGATAGACGAAGCCGAGCAGCTGGTTGCCCTTGAAGATCGGCGCGGTCGAGGGCGTCCCTTCGACCGGACCGAAGCGATCGGCGCCCTCCACCAGCTCCGAGGGCTGCGCCTTGCCGAGAAACTCCTGCAGTCGGCTTTCCGCCGCCGCGGATCCCGCGAACAGAAGCGCGATGAGCATCGCCAGCAGGACGCGCGCGATTATCATGGACGCGCCTCCATCCGGTGGTCGGAAGGCGGCTGATGCGCGAGCTCGGTCAGGCTCGGCTCCAGGGCATAGAGGCAGTCATTCAGCGCGGCGACGGCTGCCGTCGCCCTCTCGCAGCGGCGGCTAGTCGCCTCCAATCCGCTCGCATTCTCACTTCGCCGCAGCAGGACCAGATACTGCTCGATCAGCTTCTCCACGCTGCCGGCGGCCTCGAACAGGATCCCGACCGCGCCCACCGCGGCCGCGCGCTGCATAAGTGCGGCGGATTCCGTCGCCGCCGTCTCGTCCGAAGCGGAGATGCTCGCGGCAAAGCCGCGGATCAGGTGCAGCAGCCCCGGATCGACCTGGCCTTCGAGCTGCCGGGCGGCATCGCGCAACGCAGTCGAGGTTTCGCGCTCCTGGCGTGCGATGAAGCCCTGCATGGCGTGGTCGTCGAGCGCATCGGCGGCCTCGGGCTGCTTGAGCTGCCGCTCCGCGTGATAGGCCTGCCGGCGCGCATGGCGGAGCTTGGCGGCATGGACGAGCTCCTGCCGCGCCATCGCCTCGGCTTGCGCGCGAACCTCGCTGTTGGCGGCCTCGCTGGCCAGATAGGTCCAGAAGGAAAAGGCCTGCTCCTCGCCGCGAACGGCAATGCCCAGCGCCTTATAGGGCGTCAGCAGCGCCGCCGCGGCCGCATCGCCGATCTCGAAGGTCTCCGGCAGCGCGAAGCCGGCGATATCGCCGGCCGATCCGGCCGATTGCGATGCCGCCATCAGGTGCTCGACGCTGTCGACATGCTGCCGCTCTTCCTGCGCCAGCGCCTCAAAGACGCGGGCCAAGTCCGCATGCCCCACGCGGCGCATGCAGGCGCCCAGCGCTTCGTACCGCCGGACGGCCGCGCGCTCGAGGGCGTCGGCGATCGCCAGCACCTGTCGGATCGTTGTTACGAGAACCAAGGAACCGCCCCCGTGCTGCTTCGATCTATCGCGCACCGATGGAAAAACTCTAACACATCAGGCCTTTGAATCTAGCGGTTAACCATAACCATTCTGCGACACGTCACCGGCTGCAGCGGCGGCGCTGCAGAAGCGCGCGAGGCCAAGCGTCGCCTGCTTCGAGCGGCGCCGCGATGACATCGATCAAATCGAGACATCCGCCGCTTCTGTCGTGATTCGATATTTTGCTGCGTGCGCGAACGGCTCATGCTGCGAGTCCCTGGCTCTCCAGATAGCTGGCCGATTTAGTGGCACCGCGGTGGCGAGGGGAGTATTCGGAATTCCCCTTACACCGCGCCAGGGCGAGCGATCGCATACGGGGTTGCCCTGATAGTCGCGATCGCAGCGATGCCTCACCCTGTCGGGATGGAGCCCGGCGAGACGGCTGCACGTGCGCCGGTGACGCAGTGATTTCACAAGGTATGCAATGGATTGATCGGGGAGAGCCGCCATGCCCGCCATCCTTGAGCAACTGCAGATCGATCACCGCAACATGCGCCAGCTGCTGCGCGTCCTCGAAGAGGAGCTCGATGCCGAGCACCAGGACTTCGACCTGATGCGGCAAATTGTCGACTATGCCCTGAACTATCCCGACCTGATCCATCACCCCCGGGAGGAGCGCCTGCTGCGCCGCCTGCTGGAGCGCGATCCGGCCTCCAAGACGCTGGTCGGGGGCCTGAGCGCCGACCACGAGCAGCTGGCGCAGCTCACGCACCGCTTTGCCGCTGCGCTTCACAACGTCGAGCACGACGTCGAAGTGCCGCGTGCGCTGTTCCGCAAACTCGCCGACGACTACCTCAGCCATTCCCGCCGCCATATGGAGTTCGAGGAAGAGCGTTTCTTTCCGCGCCTCCTGGCGATGTTCGACGATGAAGACTGGCGGGAGTTCGATGGCCTGACCAAGGGCTACGATCCGCTGTTCGGAAACGCGGTCGAGCGCCACTACCGCGCGCTCCACGATCGGATCGTGCAGATCGGGTTCTAGCTGCAGCGGCCCTCGTGTACGGGGAATACCGGATACTCGGAAGGATTTCGAAGGACCACCATGACTTCGATCGGTCGCGGCGCGGCCGCTATGGCGTTCTTGGTCGGCATGCCCAAACGGTCCATCTATCTCGTCGAGCAGGACGATGTCGTGCGCGACTCGCTCAAGGTCCTGCTGGAGTCGAATGGCCTCGAGGTCGAGGACTTCCGGACCATCGCGGGCATGCCCTGCGACGATCGCTTCGCGCGGGCCGGATGCCTGGTGCTCGGCTTCAATCACCATATCAAGGAGGGACTCGCGCTCACCGGCGCCCTCCATGAGAGCGGACTGAACTTGCCGGTGGTCTTCATCGTCGGTCGGGGCGAGCCGGCGGCGAGGGCCGCCGCGATCCGCGCCGGCGCCTTTGCCTATCTGGAGCGCCCGGTCAAGGAATCGCTCCTGCTCTACACGATCAGGAACGCGCTTCAGACGCAGCGGCAAAGCCCAGCTGCCGGCGCAACCAAGCCCTGATCCGCGCGGATGCTACGAAGCCGGGTTGATACCGGCCCGCATGGCGATCCGCACCAGCTCCGGCAGGCTGCGCGCCTGCATCTTGTCCAGCACGCGGGCGCGGTGAATCTCGACCGTGCGCGGGCTGATATCGAGACGATAGCCGATCACCTTGTTCGGATGTCCGACCACCAGGAGCTCCATCACCTCGCGTTCGCGGGGCGTCAAGGCATCGAGGCGCGCCTGCACCGCGGGATCGATTTCAGGCGCGATCCGCGCCGTGGCCGCCGCGATGCCGGCCAGGATGGTTTCGTGAGAGAACGGCTTCTCGATGAAATCCACGGCGCCGGCCTTCATCGCCCGCACGGCGAGCGGAACGTCGGCATGGCCGGTGATCACGATGACCGGAACGTCGCGGTGGGTCCTCGCCAGCCGCTCCTGGAATTCCAGCCCGTCCATCTCGGGCATGCGGATGTCGGTGATGATGCAGTCGGGCGCCGCGCCCGCGCAGGCGTCGAGCGCCCGCAGCGCGGCTTCGAACACCTGCACCCGATGACCGTTGGCCTCCAGCAGCAGCTGCAGCGAGTCACGGACGGCTTCGTCGTCGTCGACCACGAAGACGAGGTTATTCGGTCGTGTCGTCATCTTCCTGCTCGGCCAATGGAATCGTGAAGCGGAAGCTGACGCCGCGTTCGCGGCCCGGCTCGGCCGCGATCCGCCCGCCATGGGATTCGACGATCGAGCGGCAGATGGAGAGGCCCAGTCCCATGCCCTTTTCCTTGGTGGTCATGAACGGCTGGAACAGCTGTGACTGAATTTCCGGCGCCAGTCCAGGCCCGGAATCCTCGACGACGACTTCGACCATCCGGGCATCGTCGGCCCGCGGCGACATTCCGGTCGTCACCCGCAGGCGGCCGGGCGGCCCGGCCTCGGTCATCGCCTCGATGCTGTTGCGGACCAGGTTGAAGACCACCTGCTGGACCTGCACCTTGTCGACGAAAGCCGGCAGCGGATCGCCGCCGAGCTCGAGATGAACCGAGATACCCGTCTCGCGGACGCCGACCAGCCCGAGCGCGATCGCCTCGGCGACCACCTTGTTGAGGTCTTCCAGCCTGCGCTCGCTTTCGCCTTTCTGGATGAAGCTGCGGAGGTTGCGGATGATATCGCTCGCCCGCGCCGCCTGTGCGACCGCCTTGTCCATCGCATCGGTCGCCTTGGGCGGCATATGCATGTTGGCATCCTCGAGCATGCGTCGCGCCGCCTGGACATAATTGAGCACGGCCGTCAGCGGCTGATTTATCTCATGCGCGATCGCCGACGCCATCTGCCCGACATCGCTCAGCCGCGACATATGCAACAGCTCGGCCTGCAGCTCCTGCATCCGGTTCTCGGTCAGCTGCCGCTCCGTGAGATCGCGGATGAAGCCGGTGAACAGCCGGCGGCCGTTGGCATCGACCTCGCCGACCGCCAGTTCCATCGGAAAGGTCGTGCCGTCCTTGCGCTGGCCGACCACGACCCGCCCGATCCCGATCACCCGGCGCTCTCCGGTGCGGTGGTAGTTCTCGAGATAGCCGTCGTGACGGTCGCGATAGGGCAGCGGCATCAGCATCGAGATGTTGCTGCCGATCGCCTCCGCTGCGTGGAACCCGAACAGCCGCTCAGCGGCGGCGCTGTAGGATTCGATGATCCCGGTCTCGCCGATGACGATGATCGCGTCCGGCGCCGTCTCCAGAATCGATTGCAGCCGCGCCTCGCGCTCCCGGAGGGCGCTCTGCTCGATTCCCGGGACGTCCCCGCTTCGATCGCGTTCCGCCACGCTCGTGCTCTTGGGTCTTGGGTTCGCGGCCACTATAGCCGAGCGGATCGATTGCGCGCGAGTCGCGACCGCGCCGGGTGGCTGGCTAGCCCGGCATCCTCCGGACGACCCAGCCGGACGCGACGGTCACCCGTGCGCCGTCCTGCCGAGGCTGGAGTAATGGAAACCGGCGGCCAGCATCTCGGCGGGGC
>JAYSFH010000075.1:0-11637 GCA_041913405.1 Dongia sp.
CGCCGGGCTTGCCCGGCTCGGCGCTGGTCAGCGCATTGACGCCGAGGCCGCCGGGAAAATCCGCGTTGGGCCAGATGCTCTCGATCACCACCACGCCGCGCTGCAATCCGTCGAACAATCCGGCATGCAGCGAGATCGTGGCCTGTTTGTTGCCGACCTCGACCTTGCCGCCCTCGGCGATGCCGAGCTTCTCCGCGTCCGCGGGATGCAGCAGCAAGGTCGGCCGCCGCTCGCGACCGCGCGAGCCCGGCGTCTCGGTGAAGGTGGAGTTCAGGAACTGGCGCGCCGGTGCGGCGACCAGGCGGAACGGATGGTCGTCGTTGGCGGCGTCGATCACCGGCGAGAAATCCGGCAGGTCGGCCATGCCCTGCACGTCGCTGCCGAGCTTCGCCCAGTTGGCATGGAAGTGGAACTTCTTGTCGGCATGCCCGAAGCCGTCGAGGAAATGCGCGGTTTCGAACTCCGGCATGCAGTCATGCCAGTGCTTTGCGTAAAGTTCGTCGGCGCCAGGCCAGCCGGACTTCTTCAGCATGTCGTCGATCAGCTCCCACTCGCTCATGAAGAAGCCACGCTGGGTGCAGCCGAGGCGCTTGGCGAGCTCGCAGATCACAAAATGGTTGGGCCGCGCCTCGGCATAGGGCTCGACCACCTTCTTCGTCACCTGCAGGAAGCTGTGGCCGCTGGCACGATAGATGTCGTCATGCTCCAGGAAAGTGGTGGCCGGCAGCACGATATCCGCGACCGCCGCGGTCTCGGTCATGAACTGCTCATGCACGGCGACGAACAGGTCCTCGCGCGCAAAGCCCTGGTGCACCTTCTTGAGATCCGGGCAGACCACCATCGGGTTGGTGTTCTGGATCAGCAGCGCCGCGACCGGCGGGCCATCGCCGAGATCGCGCTTGTCACCGGTCAGCACCGCGCCGATCCGAGACTGGTCGAGGGCGCGGATCGAAGGATCCTTCATCTCCGCGCCGGTGATCAGCGCATTGTCGAGATGATAGATCGAGCGGTTGGAATAAAGCGCTCCGCCGCCCTTGTGTTGCCAGGCGCCGGTCACGGTCGGCAGGCAGGTCACGGCATGCAGGCTGCCGGCGCCGTTGCGGGTGCGCGAGAAGCCGTAGCCGACCCGGATATAGGCGCGCCTGGTGCTGCCGTAGAGCCGCGCGAACTTCCGGATCTCCTCGGCCGGAACGCCGGTGACGCTCTCGCCCCATTCGGGGGTCTTCGATCGCACATGCGCTTCGAGCCCAGCCGGGTCATCGGCACATTTCGCCATATAGTCACGGTCGGCGAAGCCTTCCGCGAACAGCACATGGATGACCGAGGCGGCGAGCGCGCCGTCGGTGCCGGGCTTCAGCATCAGGTGCGTGTCGGCCGCTTCCGCCGTGCCGGTGCGATAGGGATCGACCACCACCAGCTTGGCGCCGCGATTCTTGCGGGCCTTGGTGATGTGGGTCATCACGTTGACCTGGGTGGCGACCGGGTTGCCGCCCCAGACCACGATCAGGTCGGATTCATCGATCTCGCGGGAATCGACGCCGCGCATGACGCCGACGCCGGCCATCCAGCCCGCATCGGAGAGCGCGACGCAGATCGTTTCCTTCTCCAGCGAATAGCGTTTGGCGTGGCGCAGGCGGTGGATGCCGTCGCGCTGCACCAAGCCCATGGTGCCGGCGTAGAAATAGGGCCAGACCGCGGTCGAGTCGTATTTCTGCTCGGCGGCGACGAACTGCTCCGCGATCTCGTCGAGCGCGTCGTCCCAGGAGATCGGCCGGAAGGCATCGCGCCCGCCGCCCTTGGGGCCAACCCGGCGCAAAGGTTGGGCCAGCCGGTCCGGGTGATGCTGGCGCTCGGCATAGCGCGCGACCTTCGCGCAGACGACGCCGGCGGTGTAGGGGTTGTCGGAGGCGCCCCGCACGCGGCCGATGCGATCCGGAGCCAGGCGCTCGACTTCGAGCGCGCAGGTCGACGGGCAATCGTGCGGGCAGGCGGAATGAACGAAATCGAGTGGCATGAGACCTAGCCAACTGATGGGCGGAATTGCATAATTCGGCCAACACTACCCTTTCAGCAGGTCTGCTGGCAACGTGACCCAACAATCGACCGTGGATGTCGGCACCCCCGAGCCGGGGCCTGCCCAGCCCGCCTTGCGCAACCAGCCGGGCCGGGCCGTTGTCTATATGCTGGCCCAGGCCTTCCTGCTGACCTCCATGGACGGCCTGGTGAAGTGGCTGGCGGACGGCTACACGGTCGGCCAGATCGCCTTCCTGCGATACTCGCTGGGCCTTTGCATGATGCTGGCTTTCGCCGCGGGCAGCGGGCATGGCCTCGGCAGCCTGAAGACCCGGCGCATCGGCGGACATCTGATCCGCTCGGCCTGCAACCTCCTCACCATGCTCTGCTTCTACCTGGCGCTCAAATTGGTGCCGCTGCCGACCGCGGTCTGCATCGGGCTCGCCTCGCCGATCTTCGTCACCATCATCTCGATCCCGATGCTGAAGGAGCATGTCGGAATCCGGCGCTGGAGCGCGGTCATCGTCGGCTTCGTCGGCGTGATCCTGATCGCCCAGCCGAGCACCAAGGGCCTCAACCCGGAAGGCATCCTGCAGCTGCTCACCAACCCGAGCTCGGCACCGCCGGAGCTGGGCTCGATCCTGGCGTTGATCTCTGCCGCACTATGGGCGGCGACGCAGGTCTCCTCGCGCCAGCTTTCGACCAGCGAGCCCAGCCACACCATTCTCTTCTACTATTCGCTGGTGGTCGTGGTGGTGCTGGGCTGCGCGATGCCGTTCTACTGGATCACGCCCAGCCTGCATGATGCGCTGCTGTTCATCGCGGTCGGCATCATGGGCACGGCCGGGCAGTTCTGCCTGAACCAGGCCTTCCGCTACGGCCAGGCTTCCCTGGTCGCACCGCTCGACTACACCGGTCTGATCTGGGCGACCGCCATCGGCTGGATCTTCTGGCAGGACGTGCTGACGCTGCCGATGATCATCGGCGCCGCGATCGTGGTCGCGAGCTGCCTCTACATCCTCAAGCGCGGCGAGAAGAAGAAAGCGCGCTAAATTTCAACCGTCATTGCCGGGCTTGCCCCGGCAATCTCGCGCCAGTTGGAGCCAGATGCCCGGGTCAAGCCCGGGCATGACGTGATGCTTTTTTAGCGGCCGGGATCGCCCGGTACGCCATAGCTCGGCGCGGCGGAGGGATCGAGCGCGCGGGTGACGTAGTCCTGCATCTGCGGGCGATAGGCCTCCCAGAGCTTGCGCACGCCGCCGATCGGATTCTCGTCGGCCCAATCGACGCGGAGATCGACCAGCGCCCAGGGCTGCTGGTCCATCACCAGCAAGGCCGCCGAATGCACCGGGCCGGCCTCGCCGCCGGCGACAACGGCCTCTTCCAGCGCCACCAGCAGGCGCTCCGCCAGAGTCATCTCAGTCTCGGCCTCGAAGGCCTTGACCATCGCCCGCGGCACGCCGGGATTTTGCAGCAGGTTGCCGGCCGCGACGCAATTCTTGCCCTCGGCGGCGCCATGGGTCCCGAGCACCTTGGCGCCGCTCCAGACCGCGGTGCGGCCCTCCGCGTCGATCATGGTGACCTGGCGGTATTCGCTGTGCGGTGCATGCGCGATCAGCTGCTTCATCGCATCCGGCGCCGAGAGGCCCTGCTGCAGCAGGTCGAGGCCTTTCGGCCCGAGCCGGGGATCGGTCACGTTCTGGGTCGAGACCGCGCCCACCTTGGCGCGGGCCCAGGGACAGCGCGCGGCCACCGCGATCGACGAGGTCGAGATCGCGATGCCGAACATGCCGGTGCGGGAACAGCGCCCCGCGATCGAGAAGGTCATTTCGATTTCTTCCGCTTGCCGGATTGTTTCGAACGGGTCTTGGAAGACTTCTTGTCGGCGGCGTCCGCCGTGTCCTTCCACTGCAGATGTTCGGCCGGTTCGGGGATGGATTTCAAGCGGCTGTCGGGGATGACGGCAAAAACATCGACCTCGACCACCCATTCCGGCCGGGCCAAGGCCTGGATCACCAGCCCGGTCGAAACCGGATAGACGCCCTTCAGCCACTTGCCGACCACGCGGTAAACCGCCTCGCGGTAGCGCGGATCGGTGAGGTAAATCACGATCTTGCAGATATCGGCGAGCTTCGCGCCCTGCTCTTCCAGCAGCTGCTTCACGTTCGCCATCGCCTGCTCGGTCTGAGCCGCGGCATCGCCGGTGCCGACATTGCGCCCGTCCAGCGCCTGGCCGACCTGACCGCGCAGAAAGACGAAATTGCCGGCCCGGACCGACATCGAGAGATCGTTGTCGAGCTTCTGCTCGGGATAGGTCTTGGCGGTGTTGAACTTCCGCAGGCGAATGTGGCTATAGGCCATTTAGCGTTTTCTCCATTGCTCCATGACGCGGTCGCTGAGACCCGCGCAATCTTTCACGTAGTTGAGCGCATCCTTCACGTCGTAATTCATGTAGATCGCGTTGAGATGCGCATAGGGCGGCGACTGTGCGAACAGCTCGAAGGTCAGCATATGCCCGGCGCGGTCGGAGTTTAGGAGGTCGCGGGCGAAGGCCAGCAGCCGGCGGCGGTCTTCCGCCTGCCAATGCTCGTTGACCGAATAGTATTTGTCGAGCCACTGGCTGATCTCGGGATCGGCGAAGGCGGCACTGTCCGGCGTGACGCAGATCTGGCCGCCGCAGAGCTCGCGCGCCACATGCATCATGGCGGGGAGTTGGTTGATCGCGTAGTAGCGCCCGGTATAGAGCATCGACGGGTTGGGCATCAGCAAGCCACCCGGGCTCTGCTGCGCCAACGCGATGCAGGCGAGGAGATGCGCGTTGATGGTCTCGCGATACTGCACCAGCAGCGCCAGCTTCTCCCGCACCGCCTGCTGCACGTCGAGGCCCGTTTGCTTGGCGTTGAAGGCAGCGGCACCCAGCATGAGATCCGCGATGTAGAGCAGGCGCAGGGTGTAGGGATAGGCGCTGTAGCGGTGCAAAGTGCCGCGGATATAGGCCGCCGCGCGGGTGTGGCGGTAGAAGAGGACGTTCTCCCAGGGCACCAGCACGTCGTCGAACACCAGCAGGGTATCGACCTCGTCGCAGCGGTTGGAGAGCGGATAGTCCTGCGCCTTGCCGCGGCCGGCGAAGCCGGTGCGGCAGATGTGCTTCAGTCCCGGCGCGCCCATGTCGCAGATGAAGCCCAGCGCATAATCCGAGAGCTTGTCGTCGCCCCAATTGGCGATGGTCGGCTTGACGAAGGCCTGGTTGGCATAGGCGGCGGCCGTCTCGTATTTGGCGCCGCGGACGATGATGCCCTGATCGGTCTCCTTGACCAGGTGCAGCAGCATGTCCGGGTCCTGGTCCTGCGGGCGTTTGGAACGGTCGCCCTTGGGATCGGTGTTGGCCGAGACATGGAAGATGTCGTTGTTGAGGACCCGGTCAATGTGGTTGGTGATGTTGGCGGAGAATTGCGGATCGACCTCATTCAACACGTCGCGGCCGTCATAGAGCGACCACATCTCGCCGACGGTTTCGTCGCCGACCCGCACCGCGTAGCCGTTGATCTCGCGCATCACCGCGTCGATCGACCGGCGCTTCGCCTCCCAGTCCTCTTTCGTGTGGGGCAGCTTGTAGCCGATGCAGTTCTCCTGGTTGCCTTCGCGATAGGCCATCACCGGCTTGAACTTCTCTTCATGAGCCATGTCGTAGATGCGGGCCCGGATATCGACGATCGGCTTGAAGGCGGGATGCGCGGTCACGTCCCTGACCCGCTCGCCGTTCATCCAGACCTGCCGCCCGTCCTTCAGGCTGTGGCGGTAATCCGCACCGGTTCTGAGCATGACTGGCTCCCCTGCTGTCCCGATCCAGATTGACATTCGGCCCCTCAGAGGGAAATTCTTTTAATCCTGTCGTCGGGATCGGAATTATCTATGAGCTTTACCCTGAAGCAGATCCGCTACTTCGTGGCGGTGGCCGAGACCGGCAGCATCACCGAGGCCGGGCGGCGCCTCAACATCTCCCAGCCCTCGGTCTCCGCCGCGATCGCCGAGCTCGAGGACCGCTTCAAGGTCGATCTCTTCATCCGCCACCACGCCCAGGGCCTCAGCCTTACCCCCGCCGGCGCGCGTCTCTTCAAGGATGCGCGCAGCCTCCTCGATCATGCCGAGGAGTTGCGTCAGGGCGCGGTCGGCCTCGGCCAGGCGATGGAGGGCGAGCTCCATGTCGGCTGCTTCCAGACCTTCGCGCCGATCGTGATGCCGCGGGTGATCCGCGCTTTCGCCGCGGCGCATCCGGCCATCGCCATCACGCTGCACGAGCATCACGTCCAGGGCGTGGTCGATGGCCTCTCGGCCGGCCAGTTCGAGCTGGCGCTCACCTACGACCTCAACCTCACCGAGGATCTGGCCTTCGAGCCACTGGTGGCGATGCCGCTCCACGCGGTGCTGGCCAAGAACCATCGCCTCGCCCGCGAGAAGGAGGTGTCGCTGGAGCAGCTCAACCAATACCCGATGGTGCTGCTGAACCTGCCGCAGAGCCGCGACTATTTCCTCTCGGTGTTCTCGTCGCGCGGGCTTCGTCCGCGTATCGCCCAGGAGACGCCGAGCTTCGAGACCTTGCGCGGGCTGGTGGCGTCGGGCGACGGCTTCTCGGTGATGCATTCGCGCCCCGCGAGCCAGCAGACGCTGGACGGCCGGGCCGTGGTCTATCGCCCGGTCAAGGACAAGGTCCGCCCGCAATCGCTGGGCCTGCTCCGGCTCGCGCGGATCCGCCCGACCCGCCGCTCGGAAGCCTTCGCCGCCGTCGCCCGAGCGGAACTCCGACAAGAGCGCGGGTGAGTCGGAGCGCCGACAGGGCTCTCCCAAACCCCACGATTTCGATTTAGCGGTTTCAAAATAATCATTTTTGTTCAGACACTTAAATCGATGATGAAAGGTTTCTGACAGGGCGTCGCCTTTACACTCTCTTAACGGAACGGCATAATTTCGCTCGTAAAGCGACCGAGGGTCGCCGTCGAGGCAGGGCCGAAGGGGGAAGCGGAGGCCGCCGACATTCGGGGGAATTCGCGACCATCCACAAGAAATGGCTCGAAAAGACCCGCCCATAACGGGGCGGGGGCACTGCTTTGGCATGGGTTACAGGGAAGGGGACTACAAAATGTCGGCTCAACACCACGATGAGGACGTAAAAGTCCTCCACAGCATGGGATATTCCCAGGAGCTGTCCCGGCGCATGGGGCTGTTCCAGAATTTCGCCATCTCGTTTTCGATCATCTGCATCCTGGCGGGCGGCATCGGCGCCTACGCCGTTGGCCTGGGCGCCGCGGGCGGTGGCTCGATCGGCATCGGCTGGATCGTCGGCTCGGTCTTCGCGCTGATCGTCGCCGCCGCCATGGGCCAGATCGCCTCGGCCTATCCGACGGCCGGCGGCATCTATCATTGGGCGTCGATCCTCGGCGGCCGGGGCTGGGGCTGGGGCGCTGCCTGGCTGAACCTGCTCGGCCTGCTGTTCGTCGTGTCCTCGGTGAACTACGGCGTCATCTTGTTGTTCCGGGACCTGGTCTACTACCCGATCCTCGGCGCAACACCCGACAGCTTCACCGCGACGCACCTGACGATTGGGGTCGCCCTGATCACCCTGACCCAGGCGATCCTCAACTACGTCGGCATCAAGATCACCACGATCCTGACCGACGTCGCCGGCTACATCATCTTCGCGATCTCGGTGATCATCATCGTCGCGCTGATCGCCTGGTCGCCGGTGGCGCTCGATTTCTCGCGCCTCACCAACTTCACCAACTTCACCGGCGATCCGGGTGCCGGCAGCTGGCCGCAGACCGGCAGCCTGTTCTTCGCCTTCATCCTCGGCCTGCTGCATGTCTGCTACACGATCACCGGCTTCGACGCCTCGGGTCACACTTCGGAAGAAACCCGCGACGCGCAGCGTTCGGTGCCGAAGGGCATGATCACTTCGGTGTTCTGGTCGGGTCTGTTCGGCTGGTTCCTGGTGGTCGCGATCCTGCTCGCCATGCCGACGGTCGAAGACGGCGCCAAGCAGGGCTTCGGGGTCTTCGCCTGGGTGCTCGGCCAGAGCCAGATGCCGGATGCGATCAAGACCTTGATCGCGGTCGGCATCGTGGTCTCGAACTTCCTGTGCGCCCTCGCCGGCATGACTTCGCTCTCCCGCATGATGTTCGCCTTCTCGCGTGACGGCGGCATTCCGGGTGCGTCGAAGTTCCTGCGCCAGATCAGCCCGAAATACCGTACGCCTGGCAATGCGATCATCGTCGGCGCGGTGCTCTGCTTCATCCTCGGCTGGACCTGCGGCCAGGATGCGCGTGCCTACATCATCCTGGCCTCGGGTTGCGCGGTGTTCCTCTACGTCAGCTACATCATGCCGATCGGCGCGGGCATCCTCGCCGAGGGCAAGACTTGGACCAAGAAGGGCCCGTTCGATCTCGGCGGCCTGTCGAAGCCGGTTGCGGTTCTGGCCGTCATCGGCGGCGGCGTTCTGGCCTTCGTCGGTTTCCAGCCTCCGTATGAGCTGGTCGGCGAGTTCCTGGCCGGCGCGATCGTGCTGCTGATCGTGGTCTGGTTCGCCTTCGAGAAGCGCCGCTTCGCCGGTCCGCCGCTGACCCCGGAAGCGGTGGCCAAGCGCCAGGCGGAGATCGCCAAGGAAGAAGCCGCCCTCGGCGGCGCCGGCTGAGCCATACAAGCCGGATATCGATGATTGGGGAGGCAGGCAACTGCCTCCCCTTTTTCTTTGCGGGAATCTGTGGCGGCTTTCCGCGCCACTGGCTAAGGTAGCGCCCTTCCTTCAAGAAACTCCAAAAGAGCAGCGGGGGCTGATCCAAATGCCGTTGAAGCCGGAACAAGTGAAGAGCGTCGCGGACGCCAAGAAGATCGTCGAGGAACGCGGCCTGACCCATGTCAAGGTCGGCGTGTTCGACGGCGACGCGATCCTGCGCGGCAAGTATATGTCGAAGGCGAAATTCTTCTCCGCCCTCGAGAACGGCTTCGGCTTCTGCGACGTGGTGCTCGGCTGGGACAGCCATGACCAGCTGTTCGACAACGTGAAATACACCGGCTGGCACACCGCATACCCGGATGCCCCGGTCCGCGTCATCCCCTCGACCTGCCGCGAGCTGCCGATGGAAGGCGGCGGCATGCTGCTGTTCCTCGCCGAGTTCACCGACAAGGCCGAGGCGATCTGCCCGCGCGGCACGCTGCGCCGGGTGATCGATCGCGCCGCGAAGATGGGCTTCGACGTCTACAGCGCCCTGGAGTTCGAGTTCTTCATGTTCGACGAGACCCCGGAATCGATCCGGCAGAAGAACTACAAGGACCTCCAGCCGATGACGCCGGGCTGGTTCGGCTATTCGGCGATCCGCAACACCGTCTGGGCCGAGCTCTATCACGAGATCCTCGATACCTGCGAGAAGATGCGGATGCCGATCGAGGGCCTGCACACCGAGACCGGCCCCGGCGTGCTGGAAGCCGCCATCACCTTCGACAATGCGCTCGAATCCGCCGATCGCGGCGCCTTGTTCAAGACCATCATGAAGGTGATCGCCCAGCGCCGCGGCATGATGGCGACCTTCATGGCGAAATGGTCGAACAACTATCCGGGTCAGTCCGGCCACATCCACATCTCCTTGAAGGGCAAGGACGGCAAGTCGGTCTTCCACGACAAGAAGAAGCCGCACAACATCTCCGACAAGATGCGCTGGTTCATCGGCGGGCAGCAGCAGTTGATGCCCGAGGTGCTGGCCATGATCGCCAGCACGGTCAATTCCTATTCGCGGCTGATCCCCGGCTTCTGGGCGCCGACCGATGCCACCTGGGGCGTCGAGAACCGGACCTGCGCGCTGCGCGTCATCCCCGGTTCCGAGAAGTCGCAGCGCGTCGAGTACCGGATCGCCGCCGCCGACTGCAATCCCTACATCGCGCTCGCGGCCTCGATTGGCTCCGGTCTCTACGGCATCGAGCACAAGATCGAGCCGACCAAGCCGATCGTCGGCAACTCCTATGAGATGAAGCACCCGGCGAAGTTCGACCTGCCGCGTACGCTCTGGGAAGCGGCCCAGCGCCTGAGGAAATCCACCGCGGCGCGCGAACTGTTCGGCGACGAGTTCGTCGAACACCACGCCGCGACCCGCGAATGGGAAGAGCGCGAGTTCAGGAAGGCGATCACCGATTGGGAGCTCGCAAGGTATTTCGAGATCATTTGATATCCGGCGATGCACACACGGCTTCCCATACTCGACAGTCATGCCAAGGCTTGGCCTTGGCATCCATGAGTTTGGAGCGGCCGGATAGAAACTCGTGGATCCCAAGCCCAAGGCTTGGGATGACGACCGAGTGGGTGTGAACATCGCAATCTAACCGCTGAGCAACGAGGACGAACCACAACCATGCCCGCCACCCAGAAGACCATCACCCCGGTCGACAACTCGGTCTATGTCGAGCGGCCTTATGCCACGCCGCAGGAGATCGCCGCGACCCTGAAGGCCGCGGTCGAGGCGCAGCGCGCCTGGAAGAACGTGTCCATTGCCGAACGGGCGAAGCTGCTCTCCAAGGCGGTCGATATCTTCCTGACGCACAAGGACGCGATGGCGGAGGAGATCACCCGCCAGATGGGCCGGCCGATCAGCCAGAGCCCGGGCGAGATGCGCGGCTTCGAGGAACGCGCGCGCTACATGATCCAGATCGCGCCGGAAGCGCTGGCCGACATCGAGGCCAAGGACAAGGCCGGCTTCACCCGCTTCATCCATCGCGAGCCGCTGGGCGTGGTCTTCATCGTGGCGCCCTGGAACTATCCCTATCTCACGTCCGTGAATGGCGTTGTTCCGGCGCTGATGGCGGGCAATGCCGTGGTGCTGAAGCATTCGGCCCAGACCCCGCTCTGCGCCGAGCGTTTCCAGCAGGCTTTCGACGCCGCCGGCCTGCCCAAGGGCATATTCCAGCACCTGGTGCTGACGCATGAGGATACCGCGAAGGTGATCGCGGCGCCGGAGACGGCCTATGTCAACTTCACCGGCTCCGTCGCCGGCGGCCATGCCGTGCAGCAGGCGGCGCTGGGCAAGTTCATGGGCATGGGCCTCGAATTGGGCGGCAAGGATCCCGCCTACGTCCGCGCCGACGCGAACCTGGCGCATGCGGTCGAGAACCTGGTCGATGGCGCGATGTTCAATTCCGGCCAATGCTGCTGCGCGATCGAGCGCATCTATGTGCATGAGAGCCTCTACGACAAGTTCGTCGAGGGCTTCGCCGACCTGACCCGCAAGTACAAGCTCGGCAATCCGCTGGACAAGGACACCAACCTCGGGCCGATGGTGCGGACTTCCGCGGCCGAGTTCGTGCGCGGCCAGATCGCCGACGCGGTGCGCGCCGGCGCCAAGGCGCTGGTTGATGCCAAGACCTTCGCCGCCGACAAGCCGGGCACGCCCTATCTGGCGCCGCAGGTGCTGGTCAATGTTGACCACAAGATGTCGGTCATGTCCGAGGAGAGCTTTGGTCCGGTCATCGGCATCATGAAGGTGAAGTCCGACGACGAGGCCGTGAAGCTGATGAACGACAGCAAGTTCGGCCTGACCGCGGCGCTCTGGACCATGGACGAGGCGGCGGCGAAGAAGATCGGCCATC
>JAYSFH010000076.1:0-4729 GCA_041913405.1 Dongia sp.
GCTGGCGATAGGCCTCGGCAAAGGCGAGCCGCCGCTCCGCCTCCGAACCTTCCGCCGCGGCCGGATCGGGCAGGCCCCAATGCGCGGTCATTGGCTGGCCGGGCCAGACCGGGCAGACCTCGCTCGCGGCGTTGTCGCAGACGGTGAAGACGAAATCCATCTCCGGTGCGCCCGGTGCTGCGAACTCGTCCCAGCTCTTCGAGCGCAGTTGATCGGTCGGGTGGTTCAGCTTCTTCAGGAGGTCGATGGCGAAGGGATGCACTTGGCCCTTCGGCTGGCTGCCGGCGCTGTAGCCGACGAACTTGCCCTTGCCCTCGCGGTTTAGGATAGCCTCGGCGAGGATGCTCCTGGCGGAATTGCCGGTGCAGAGAAAGAGCACGTTGAAGACCAGACCCATTCCGATCGCTCCCTATTCAGCAGCAGGCGGGTGTTGCGGCTTCCAGCAGAGGCTGGCAGATCTCCGGCTGGCCGTTGCAGCAATCCTTGATCAGGTAGGACAGCAGCGCGCGGGCGCCCTCGGTGTCGGCGGCATAGAGGATCGTTCGCCCTTGCCGCTCGGCCTTCACCAGGCCGGCACGGCTCAAGATCGCGAGATGGGTCGAGAGCGTGCTCGGCGGCACGTCCAGATCCTTCGCCAGGTTCCCTGCGGCCATCGGCTCCGGGAATTCGCGGATCAGCCGGCGAAAGATATCCAGCCGCGTCTCCTGGGCGAGCGCGCCGAAGGCTTCGAGGGCGAGAGTCTTTTTCATATTTCGAGAAATAAAGAAATGTTGTGATGCATGCAAGCTGCATAAGCGGCTTTCGGGATTTGGCTTGGAACAAAAAAAGAACTACAATATTTTCAAAGTTATCGAAGGCTGGTGCCGAGACCAAACGAAGCGGAACCTTTACAGGGCCTTTACGCCAGCAAGATGGGCGTTCGGCCCGGCAGCCTGATTAGTCCAAAGATGCCAAAGGGTTGGTGTGGCTTGACCGGGGCGAGGCCGTAAAGGTGCGCCGCCCGGCGTCTAGCCGGCGGCGATCAGCCGGACGTTCGCGCCGGCGGCTCCGGGTCGGTCGGCGGCGGCGACGTATTTCACCCGGTCCGGCGGCAGGATGATGCGGACCAGGGTGCCGAGGTCACGGGCGCTGGCGATCTCCAGCTTGCCGCCATGCAGTTCCACCAGCGCCTTCGCCAGCGGCAGACCGAGGCCCGCGCCGTCGTCGCCGCGCAGGAGATTGGAGCCGGCCTTGCCGAAGGGCTGCAGCGCCATCGCGACGTCGGCATCGGACATACCGATGCCGTTGTCCTGCACGTTGATGATGCAGGCGCGGTCGGCATCGAGATAGGCACGGAGCGCGATCTTGCCGTGGTCCGGCGTGAACTTCACCGCGTTGGAGATGAGGTTGATCAGGATCTGGCGGAGCTTGCTGCGGTCGAGCATCAGCATGAAGTCGTCGGTGACCGGCTCGATCTTGAAGTCGAGCATCTTGGCCGCGACCTGCTCCTCGAACAGCCGGAGGCAGATCTTCGCCTCGGCCATCGGATCGACCAGGATGTTCTCGAGCCTGAGATGACCGGAATCCGCCTTGGTGTAGTCGAGCAGGCTGTTGATGACGGTCAGCAGATACTTGCCGCTCTTGTTGATGTCCTCGACGAAGCCGCCGTAGCGCGGGTCGCCCAGCGGCCCATGCGGCGCGGTCTTCAGGAGATCGGAGAAGCCGATGATCGAGTTCAGCGGCGTCCGGAGCTCATGGCTGACATTGGCGAGGAACTTCGATTTCGATTCGTTGGCGGCCTCCGCGCGGGCCTTGGCGGCGCGCAGCTCGGCGCCGACCCGGTTCCGCTCGGTGATGTCGCGCAGGTTGATGACCAGACCGCCGACATCCGGATCGTCGAGATGGTTGCTGCCGTGGAACTCGAGATCGACCACCGCGCCGGATTCCGTGCGGCAGCGGATCTCGCCGCTGACCTCGCCCTCGGCGTTGCTGCGCAGGCGCTCGATCAGCCCGCGGGTCGCGGCCTCGTCCTCGCCGACCGCGATCCCGGTCAGCAGCCGGCCGATCAGCGCATCCCGGCCATAGCCGAGCACCCGCTTGCTGGACGGGCTGGCGTAGAGGATGCGCCCTTCGGCATCGAGCACGGCGATGATGTCGAAGCTGGCGCCGACCAGCGCGCGGAAACGCTTCTCGCTGCGGGTGAGCTCCGCGGCGCTCTCGGTGGCTTGGCGCGAGAGCCGCTGGTCGAACAGCGCGGAGGCGAGGCCGAGCGAAAGAATGACGAAGGCAGCGCCGGCGATGATGACGGCGAGCAGCCGCTGGTCGAGGCCCTCGTATACGCCCGCATCGCCGGTGAGGCAGAGCGTAAAGGTGGCGGCGAACATGCCGGTGAAATGCATGCCGGCGATCGCGGCGCCCATCACGAAGGAGGCGCCGAGCTTGGTGAGCAGGCCCTCGAGGCGGAAGCTCAACCAGAGCGCCACTGCGGCGGCGGTGACCGCGATCAGCACCGAGGCGACGAACAGGGTCCGGTCATAGGCGATGGTGGCCTGCATCAGCATGGCCTCCATCCCGGCATAATGCATGATGACGACGCCGATGCCGGTGACGAGACCGGCCAGCAACAGCCGCACCGGCTGGAGCGAGCCGAAGGCGATCAGGGCATAGCCGGCGCCGACCGCCAGGATCGCCATCGCCATCGAGGCAACGGTCCAGACGAAGTCGTAATGGATCAGCACCGGCATCGAGAAGGCGAGCATCGCCACGAAATGCATCGACCAGATGCCGCCGCCCAGGGACACCGCCGCGCCGCAGAGCCAGGCCAGCCGGGCGCCGCCGGTCGACGATCGAATCCGGCCCGCGAGGTTCAGCGAGGCAAAGGAGGCAAAGACCGCGATGACACAGGCCAGCGCGACCAGGCGGAGATCGTAATCCCCGTCGAGGACCGGGCCGATGATGGGAGGCAAGTCGGTTCACCTAGGATTTTTAACGGCCTGGACTTTATCGATCATGCATTAACGAATGCTCACCGTTGCCCACCACGTTTGTGTGGCCGTCGCTCCAACCCTGGCCTCCTGCGGCGATCCGGGCTAGAAGGGGCACCCCCGTTCCGGAGAGGTCAAATGCGCCGCTGGATTGCTGTCCTGATCCTGCTCCTCGCCTCTGTCATGCCGGCCTCGGCCGCCGAATATCTGAAGGCCGTCAGTGACTTGCCCCTGGCTGAGGGGTTGCAGGAGCAGGTCGAGAAGGCGACCGTCTTCGACACGCCCCTGGGGCGAATCGTCAACGCCTACGCGACCGGCAATGTGAAGCCCGCGGCGGTGCTCGACTTCTACGACGACACCCTGCCGGCGCTGGGCTGGGACCGGCAGAAGACCGGCACCTACCACCGCAAGAACGAGATCCTGAAGATCGACGTCTGGGGCCCCGACGCCGGCCCGGTCAACGTCAGCTACACCCTCTCTTCCCAGAACCAGTGAGTCCGCACGTGAGCAACTTCGAGAACATCCTCGTCTCCACCCAGGGCCGGGTCGGCCTCATCACCCTGAACCGCCCGAAAGCGCTGAATGCGCTCTGCGATGCCCTGGTGGCGGAACTCGGCCAGGCGCTGGACGCCTTCGAGGCGGATGCGGGGATCGGCGCCATCGTCATCACCGGCTCGGACAAGGCCTTTGCCGCCGGTGCCGACATCAAGGAGATGAAGGACCGGAGCTTCATCGAGGTCTACACCAAGGACTTCATCACCATCGGCTGGGAGCGGGTCGCGGCCTGCCGCAAGCCGGTGATCGCCGCGGTCGCGGGCTTCGCGCTCGGCGGCGGCTGCGAGATGGCGATGATGTGCGACTTCATCATCGCCGCCGAGACCGCGAAATTCGGCCAGCCGGAGATCACGCTCGGCATCATCCCCGGCGCCGGCGGGACCCAGCGCCTGACCCGCGCCCTCGGCAAGGCCAAGGCCATGGATCTCGTGCTGACCGGCCGGATGATGGACGCGGCGGAGGCCGAGCGGGCCGGCCTGGTCGCCCGCGTGGTGCCGGCGGAAAAGCTGCTGGAAGAAGCCATGGCGGCGGCGGAGAAGATCGCGGCCATGTCCCTGCCGATCGCGATGATGGCCAAGGAATCGGTCAACCGGGCCTTCGAGACCACGCTCGCCGAGGGCATCCAGTTCGAGCGGCGGATGTTCCACGCCGCCTTCGCCACCGAGGATCAGAAGGAGGGCATGGCCGCGTTCGTCGAGAAGCGGAAGCCCGTCTTCAAGCACCGGTGAGGACCCGGACGGCGGGAGCGCCGGGGGCTAACGGTTTCGTAACCATATTGGAGTTCTCTAGGATCGACCTCGATTTGGAATCGGCCCCCGCATCATGTCGCATCCCGTTGCCTCAACCCTGCCGCGCTTCACGCTGAAGTGCATGCAAGTGTCGATCGACCTCAAGCTCTATCCGGTCGTCGGCATGAACATCCAGGAAGTGATGATCGGCGGCGCGCCGGACTGGATCGCGCCGAAGCAGCGCCTCGATTTCTCCTTCGTCATGGACCTCCAGGGCAAGGAGCGCCGGCTGCCGACCTACGGCGTCGTGCTGACCAATGATTCCCGCGGCCTCGACATCAAGTACCGCCCGCCCACCGCCCAATGGCGCGCGATCCTCACCAAGCTCTTGACCGAAGAGAACGCGCGCTGACGAGGCTCCAACAAAGAAGCCCGCCTCTCGCGAGGCGGGCTTTGCAGTTGTGGGGGTGGGTCGTTGGGGGT
>JAYSFH010000076.1:4739-11608 GCA_041913405.1 Dongia sp.
CCCCGCCCGGCCGCCCCCCAACCAACCCCCCCCCCCGCGCGCGGGGGGGTCTTTCCAGTTGGGGGGGCCGCGCATCGGGGTTTTGGGTTGGCCGGGGGGGTGGCGGGGGTTGGGGGTGAACCCGCCCCCGACGAAAGGACCTTCCGGTTACGGCCTCGCGGGGCGTGGAGGCAGGGGCTGGCCGCAGCCCGTGGGGTCCTATCTGGTTGTGCTTCAAGCGTTGTCGAGCTTCACCGCGACGAACAGGCTGCGGCCGCCGCGATCGACCAGCATCAGCAGCACGTTCTCCTTGTTCTCCTTTGCCTTCTCGGCAAGGCGTTTCACCTCGGCCGGCGAGGACACGGCGGAGTCCGAGACCCGCTTGATCACGTCACCCGGACGGATGCCCTGATCGGCCAGCGGTCCTTCGGAGTCGAGGTCGGCGACCACGACGCCTTTCTCGCCGTCCTCGAGATTGAACATCTGCCGGGTCTGCGCCGTGACCGGCGCCAGGGTCGCGCCGAGCGCCGAGACCTGGACGCCGCTGTTGGAGTCGGCGGCGCTGCCGTCGTCCTGGCTCTGCGTGTCGTTGCTCGCGACCTTCTCGTCGTCCTTCATCTTCCCGACCGTGGTCGCGATCGTCATTTCATGCTTGTTCCTGAGGACGCCGAGCTCGACCTTGGCGTTGGGATCCGTCTCCGCCACCAGGCGCGGCAGGTCGCGCATCTCGTGGACCGGCTGGTTGTTGTAGGAGACGATCACGTCACCGGGCTCGAGCTTCGCCTTCGCCGCCGGGCTGTCCGGCTGGATGCTGGCGACCAGCGCGCCCTTCGGCTCGTCGAGGCCGATCGCCTTGGCGATCTCCGGGGTCACCTGCTGGATCTCGACGCCGAGATAGCCGCGCTGGATCGAGCCTTTGTCCCTGAGCTCGGCCAGGATCGGCTTGGCGAGATTCGACGGGATCGCGAAGCCGATGCCGACCGACCCGCCCGAGGGCGAGAATATCGCGGTGTTGATGCCGACCACGTTGCCCTTCATATCGAAGGTCGGGCCGCCGGAATTGCCCTGGTTGATCGAGGCATCGATCTGCAGGAAGTCGTCGAACGGACCCTCATGGATGTCGCGGCTCCGGGCCGAGACGATGCCGGTCGTGACCGTGCCGCCGAGGCCGAACGGATTGCCGACCGCCAGTACCCAGTCGCCGACCCGCGCCTTGTCGCTGTCGCCGAACTCGACATAGGCGAGCGGCTTCTCGGTCTCGATCTTCAGCAGCGCCAGGTCGGTCTTCGGATCGGCGCCGATCAGCTTGGCGGGATGATCCACGCCGTCGGTGGTGGTGACCTGGATATCGGTCGCGGATTCGATCACGTGGTTGTTGGTGACGATGTAGCCGGTCGGGTCGATCACGAAGCCGGAGCCCAAGGCGGTGGCCTTGCGCTTCATCGGCTTGCCGCCCTGGCCCTGGTTCTCCATGAACTGCTTGAAGAACTGCTCGAACGGCGTGCCGCGAAGGTCCGGCATGTTGGGCTGCTGGGTATCGGCGGTCTCGACATGGGTCGAGGAGATGTTCACCACCGCCGGCGTCACATGCGCGGCCAGGTCGGCGAAGGTCGCCGGCACCATTTGAACGGCACCGCCGGCCTGGTCGGTGAGGTTGGTGTCTGCATGGGCCGGCTGGATCACCGGCACGTCCTTGAGCGCGAGACCGCCGACAAAGGCGGGCACCGCCACGAAGCTGGCCGCGGTCGCGGCCAAGGCCAGCTTGCGCGCCACGCGGTTCTGTTTGAAGAGTTCGAACATCAGACTGGATCCTCCGGGAAGGGTGTCGAGGCTGGGGGATGTGCCCCCGCTCTGTTGCGAAGGATATTGGGGTGTTATCGCCGCAAGGCGATGTCGACCAAAGCCCCGATTGGTAACGAATTGCGACGCCTGGAGAGGGTGTTACAATCGGTTACACTTTTCCGGTCGCGCCGACGCGGTGCGCTTCCAAGATGACCGCCGCTACCTTTCGGCATCTCCGAATCCGGGCGTTTCGAGGCGTAAAGAGGCTCATGGAAAAGACACTGCATATCCTGATCGTGGACGACGACCGCGAGATCCGCGATCTCCTTTCGCGCTTTCTGCAGAAGCACGGCTTCCGGGCCAGCACCGCCGCCGACGGCCGCGACATGCGCAAGATCCTGGCCGATGCGAAGATCGACCTTATCGTCCTCGACGTCATGATGCCGGGCGAGACCGGGCTGCAGATCTGCGCCCAGCTCCGCGCCCAGGGCATCCCCGGTCCCTCGGGGGCGGGCGCCGCCCGCACACCGATCATCATGCTGACGGCAGCCGGCGAGGACACCGACCGCATCGTCGGCTTGGAGATGGGCGCCGACGACTATTTGCCGAAGCCCTTCAACCCGCGCGAGCTCCTGGCCCGGATCCGCGCCGTGCTTCGCCGCAGCGAGGACGGCGGCCGGGCGATCGGCGAGGCCGACACCGCGATGATCCTCAGTTTCGACGGCTGGCAGCTCGACCTCGGTGCCCGGCGCCTGACTGGACCGGAAGGCAACGACATCGACCTCTCCGCCGGCGAGTTCGATCTTCTCTCGGCGCTGGCGCAAAGGCCGCGCCGCGTGCTCTCCCGCGACCAGCTGCTCGACTTGTGCAAGGGCCGCGCAGCGCAGCCTTTCGACCGCAGCATCGACGTCCAGGTCGGGCGGTTGCGGCGCAAGGTGGAGCGCGACCCGGCCGAGCCCAAGATCATCACCACGGTGCGCGGTGGCGGCTACATGTTCGCGCCGGAAGTGACCCGCGGCGGCAAGCAAGCGTCCAGCACCGCCAACCCCACGCAGGGCGTGGGCTCCGCGAACGCATGACGCTTCCGGCATGAAATTTCGGCGGTTCGCGCCCGACAGCATCCTCGGATGGCTGGCGTTGATCTTGATCGCGGGGCTTGCCGCGAGCCAGGCGCTGACCGCGCTCGCCCATAACATGGACCGCAACGAGGCGATCGTGGAGATCGAGGATCTCCGGGCCGCCGAGCGGGTCGCGACCTTCGCCACCTTCCTCCAGCATACCGCGCCGGTGTTGCGCCCCAGCGTCGCGCAGTCCTTCAGCGGACCCTCGATGACGGTCGAGGTCACCAATCGCTCCAACGTTCCGGAGGACGACACGCCAAACCGTCGCCTCGGCCATCTGGCCAAGGCGGTCTCGGAGCGCCTGCACGGCACCGGCTGGCAGGAAATCCGCGTTGCCGAGGGAGCGCCGACCGACGAGCAGAAGGCCCGCGGCCTGATGCCGATCCGCACCTCGATCGCGCTTCGGGACGGGGCCTGGATCAACTTCGAGTTCGCGGCGATCGAATCGCTGCCACTCGCCACCATCCGCGTCATCGCCTGGACCGCCGCCAGCGTGCTGCTGGTTCTGGGCTTGAGCTACTATGCCTTCCGCCGCGTGACCCGCCCGCTCGAGAGCCTGACCCGCGCCGCCGAAGCACTCGGCCGCTCGGGACGCACCGAGGCCTTGCAGGAGACCGGCGCCAGCGAGGTTCGGCGCGCGGCCCGCGCCTTCAACGAGATGCAGGGCCGCATCCGCCGCCTGCTCGAGGACCGGATGCAGATGGTGGCGGCGATCTCGCACGATCTCAGGACGCCGATCACGCGGCTCAAATTGCGCGCCGAGTTCGTCGAGGACACCGAGCAGCGCGAGAAGATGCTGCGCGACCTCGACGAGATGGAGGCCATGATCAAGGAGACGCTGGCGCTGGCGCGCGAGGATGCCAATCCCGAGCCGCGCGCCAAGCTCGATCTCAAGCAACTGGTTGCCGACAGCATCGAGGGCATGGCGCATGTGGCGCTGGAGATCGATCCGGCGGTGAAGGACGGGAGCATCGAGGCACAGCCGATCGCGCTGAAGCGTGCCGTTGCCAACTTGGTCGAGAACGCCGTCGTTTACGGCAAGTCGGCCCGGGTGCGGCTCGGCGAGACGCCGAAGGAGTTCGAGATCGGCATCGCGGATGAAGGACCGGGCATCCCCGAGGCCGAGCTTGAGCGGGTGTTCCGCCCGTTCTACCGGCTGGAGGCCTCGCGCAACCGCGAGTCCGGCGGGGCCGGGCTGGGGCTCGCCATCGCGCGCAGCGTCGTCCGCGCCCATGGCGGCGATATCGTTCTGAAGAACCGCCCGGAAGGCGGGCTTCAAGTGACCGTCACCTTGCCGAAATAGCGGGAATCTCACCGCTTGGGCCGGGTGGACTCCGCTCGGTTCGGCTTCTATCCTTGGCACCAATAACGAGCAAGAAGCTCGGTCCATAACAAGCCTGGGAGGAGACGATGAAGCTCCATTGCCATCCGCTGTCCACCACCAGCCGATGCGTGCTGTTCTTCGTGCATGACGCCGGGATCAAGGTCGACGAAGTCACCGTCGATCTGTTCAGCGGCGAGCATGTCAAGGAACCCTTCACAAGCCTCAATCCGAGCAAGATGGTGCCGGTGCTCGACGACGACGGCTTCGTCCTGACCGAGAGCTCGGCGATCCTGAAATATCTGGCGGAGAAGGCGGGTTCGCCGGCCTACCCGGCTGGCGACATCAAGACCCGCGCCAAAATCAACGAGCTGATGGACTGGATCAACGTCAACTTGTACCGCGACTTCGGCTATGGCCTGGTCTACCCGCAGGTGTTTCCCGGCCACAAGCGCCCCAGCGACGCGCTGCAAAAGGGCACGCTCGACTGGGCCAAGGAGCGCTGCCAAGGCTGGCTCGGTATTCTCGATCAGAAGCTGATAGGGCCGAAGCGCAACCACCTGGTGGGCGACAAGATCACCATCGCCGATTATTTCGGTCTCGGCATTCTCACCAGCGGCGAGCTGGTCGGCTGCGACTTCGCGAACTATCCCAATGTGAAGCGCTGGCTCGACGGCATGAAACAGCGGCCGGGCTATGCCAAGGTGTTCGGCCCGTTCAACGAATTGACCGCCAGCCTCAAGGGCAAAGAGTTCGCCGCGGTGTAATCGAGGAGCATCGGCATGATCAAAGGCCTCCATCACAACGCCTATCGCTGCCGGGATTCCGAGGAGACGCGACGTTTCTTCGAGGATTTCCTCGGCCTGCCGCTGGCCGGCTCGCTCTGGATCAAGGAGACCAAGACCGGCCGCGACACCGACGTGCTGCACACCTTCTATGAGATGGACGACGGCTCCTATCTCGCCTTCTTTGAGGCGCCGGACCGGCCGTTCACCTTCAAGGAGCAGCACGACTTCGATCTCCATATCGCGCTGGAGGTCGAGCATGACGCGCTCTTGAAGATGATGGCCAAGGGCAAGGCCGAGGGCCGCGAGGTGCGCGGCATCTCCGATCACGGCTTCATCGACTCGATCTATTTCCGCGACCCCAACGGATACGTGATCGAGCTAACCGCCAAGAAGCCCGGCCACGATCAGGCGATGGATCCCGCGACCAACAAGGCGCGCGACATCCTCGACCGCTGGCAGAAGGGCAAGACCGCGGCGGCTTAGGCCTCCGGATCCTCGTAGGGCATCGCGTCGTCCACCAGCTTCCAGATCGCGCGGCCGGAATGGGTCGCGCGTTCCTCAAGCAGATGGCCAACCAATCCGCCGGCGCGGGAAACCACCGCAATGCCGCGCAGGCTTTCGGCGGGAAGGCCGATCTCCAGCAGCAGGGCAGCGATCGCGCCGGTCGCGTTGATGGTGAGATGCCGTCCGGCGCGGCGGTCGAGCTCGGCGCTCAAGGTCTTCAGCAGCGCGATGTAGCGGCCTTCGCAACCGGCTTCGGCGGCGATCGCGAAGAGACGCGGCGGCCGCGGGTCGTCCGGCTTGTGGATCGGATGGCCGAAGCCGGGCAAGGTGCGGCGTTCCTGGCGATGCGCCTCGACCACGTCGCGGCAATAGGTCTCCGCGTCGCCCGCGGTCTCGACCCCGATCTTCAGGATCCGCGCGCAGCCTTCCATCGTGCCGACGAAGACATTGCCGACCGTGAGCAGGCCCGCGGCCAACGCGGCTTGCGGTTCGTCGGGCACATTGTCGGCGACCAGGCGGGTGACGATGGCGCTCGGCGTCAGGCCATGCTCCATCAAGGTCACCAGGCAGGCGTCGAGAACCCGGGTCTCGCCCGTGTTCGGCATGCGCCCGGCGATCAGGAAATAGAGCACCTCGGTATAGCTGTGCCGGCCCATCAACTCGTTGACGAGATCGCGGCCGCGCACCGTGATCGATTCGGCATCGGAGGTGGCGATGTTGGTCTTCGGCAGCTCAGCCATCAGTGTTTCACCAGCTTGGTCTTGTATTCACTGCGCGGCAGGCTGGCGAAGGGCACCAGGGTGACGCGAGTCGTCACAACCAGTTTCGCACGGATCGCCGCTTCGATTCTTTCGGCGAGGTCCGTGGACTCCGCATGACCTTCCGCCAGCTCGACATCCACCGGCACGGGCGGTTCCTGGCGCGTGCCTGTGGCGGAGGGTTTGATCAGCAAGGCGCCACTCACCGCCGGGTGGAAGCCGGCGACCACGTCGCGGATCGCGGTCGGGAAGAGATTGACGCCGCGGACGATCAGCATGTCGTCGGTGCGGCCGATGCAGCGGGTGCGGATGGTGCGGCGGCCGCAGGCGCAGGGCGCGGTCCAGATCACCACATGGTCGCGGCTGCGGAAGCGCAAGGGCGGCGCCGCCTCGCGCTCCAGCGCGGTGTAGACCAGCTCGCCCTCGGCACCGTCCTCCAGCGCCAGGGCCTCGCCGCTTTGGGGATCGATCAGCTCGACATGGACGAAGTCGCCGCCGCAGAAATGCATGCCCTGCTGGTGCTCGCATTCGCCCCAGAGCGAGATCGAGACATCGCCGATCCCCATCGCCTCGCAGACCTTGGCGCCGAACGTGGCTTCGATCGCCGCGCGGAACG
>JAYSFH010000077.1:0-11563 GCA_041913405.1 Dongia sp.
ACCTGGTCGCTCTCGGCCACGCGGAAGGCGGCGGCTTGCGCCAGCTCGTTCGACTTGCCGACGACGAAATTCTCGAAAGTGAGGCGCGGGTCGAGATTGCCGCTCCACTCATCCAGCGCATCCGGCTCGGAATCGCGGATGATCGCGGGCGACGCCAGCGTCTCGACGGCTTCCGGCGCGTCGATCGCTTCCGGCGCTTCCTCCACCGCCGCTTCCGGCTGGCCGGCGGGCTCGGTCTGGGTGGTGTCGACGATCACCTCGACCGAATGGATTTCAGGATTCTCGCTGCTCCACAGCGTGCGCAGGCGATCGGCATAATGCGTCGCCACCCAGTCGCGCATGAATCGCGAGGGAACCGACACGCGCAGATCCGCGCCGCGGCGCCCGGCCAGGGTCAGGGGCTTCAGCCAACTCCGGAACGTCGCTTCGCCGAACTCCTGGCGGAGACGACCGCGAACCCGCGCCCATTGCGCGTTCAACTGAGTGTCGGTGCCGGTCATTGGCTCAGCCATTGATCCACCCCCCATTTCAAATCTTGAACCCACTTCTAGTCTTGAACCCAGGCCTAACTCTTGAACCCTGGCCTAATCTTGAACCCAGGGGAGGCCGGCGAACTTCCAGCCCCCGCGCTGGCCGCGATGGCTGGCGCTATCCTTGTCGCCCTCGAAGCCCTCCGAAACGTTGAAGCAGCGCGCATAGCCCGCGGCGGTCGCCGCGATAGCCGCCGAGCGCGACCTTGCACCGCTGCGGCAGATGAACAGCACCGGACCTTCAGAAGTACCGATCTGCGCCTTCAGCTTGGCGGCGAAATCGGGGTCGATCGCCATATCGGGAAAATTCTGCCAGCTGAGCAGGACCGTCTTCTTGCCGAGGTTGGCGAGATCGGGAATGCCGACGAAGGCCCATTCCGGGCGGGTCCGCACGTCAACCAGGACGGCGCCAGGTTCCTGGCTCAGAACCTCCCAGGCCTGCTTCGGCGAAATGTCCCCCGCGTAATTCATCGCTACTCTCAATCCGTCCTTCGTCACACAAATCCGCACCACGCATCGCCGGCACCGCTGCGCTGATCCCGAAACGAAGGTTCGGGCTGCAACGGGTTGGCGATCCGGGTTTTTACTGCTGGCCCAGACCGCCGGTGAGGCAAGGTTCCGGGTCGGGAATCCGCGACTTAGAGTAGTAATTCTGCGACGCGAAGCGCAGGATTGAGTGCGCCCTGACGGGTGCCGAGGTGGAGTTGGAAGTCGGGCAGTCCTTGTTGTGCTTTTCCTGCAACAGCGTGGTGGCTGTCAAGAAATTGACGCCGAGATCGGATGCGACGCCAAATGTTGCCTTAACCACAGCTGGCAAGTCCCGACTTTCCATGATAACTCTTTGATTTTATTTTAGTTATTGCCGAATTTAACGACGCGTTTGTGACCGGGTCGCTCCCTGTCCGGCGCTTGGGGATAACTCTACGCTCGCGTTTTAGGCCTTGCAATAAGTCCGAATCATGAACGTCGAGGCTCCCCAAGTGACAGGTTCGAGCGTTGCAACTTCGCAACAGTTTGTCATGTTTCTGCAATAACGAGAGCGCCCGAAACCCACAACAATGGGTGGCGAAGCCCGATTTCAGGGCAAGCGAAAACCCCCGCCGGCAAGCACTTGCGCGACGGGGTTGTATCCGACCGATAAGACGGAAATTAGAGCGCTTTGACCCGCTTGGTGAGGCGGGAGATCTTGCGCGAGGCGGTGTTCCGGTGGAGCACGCCCTTGCCGACGCCGCTCTGCAGGATCGGCTGGGCCGCCTTCAGCGCGGCTTCGGCGCTGTCCTTCATGCCCGAGGCGATGGCCGCCTCGACACTCTTGACCGCGGTTTTGACGCGGCTGTCGCGGGCGCGGTTGATCGCGGTCCGCTTGACGGTCTGGCGCAGGCGCTTTTCCGCCGATTTGTGATGAGCCATGAAACGTGTCCGATGATTAGCCGAATTGCAGGCGGCGGGTTATACAGGCCACCCATAGGCCCGTCAACCAGCCGCCAAGCGCCCGGAATTGCCCGGAAAATCAAGACTCTCCGGGCATCTGCGACGGGAAATCTGTAGACTCACCGCCGCCACGGGGTCATATACCGGGCGGTTTTTGGGCTTCGAGACATGCGGCTGCCGTTTACCAAGATGCACGGCCTGGGCAACGACTTCGTCGTGATCGACACGCGAAGCCGGCCGCTCGGCCCCAATGGCTATCATCTGAGCGACGACCAGAAGCGCCGGATCGCCGACCGCCGCCGCGGCATCGGCTGCGACCAGCTCATCCTGCTGGAACGCAGCGCCCGGGCCGATGTCTTCATGCGGATCTTCAATCCCGACGCCAGCGAAGCCGGCGCCTGCGGTAACGCAACCCGCTGCGTCGCCGGCCGGCTGATGGCCGAGCAGGGCGTCGAGCGCATCGTGGTGGAGACGATCTCCGGCCTGCTTGAAACCGTCGCCGCCGATCGCGGCGAGATCGCTGTCGACATGGGCGACGTCAAGACCGACTGGCGCGACATCCCGGTCACCGCAGCTTGCGACACGCTGCATCTGCCGCTGGCGCTCGGACCCCTGGCGGATCCGGTCGGCGTCAATGTCGGAAACCCGCATGCGGTCTTCTTCGTGCCCGATGTGGCGGCGGTCGATCTCGAGAAGCTCGGGCCTGAGCTCGAGCATGCGCCGCTCTTTCCGGAGCGCGCCAATATCGAGATCGTGCAGCGCCTCGCTTCCGGAAAGCTGCGCATGCGGGTCTGGGAACGCAGCGCCGGCATCACCCAGGCCTGCGGCAGCGGCGCCTGTGCGACCCTGGTCGCGGCGGCGCGGCGCGGCCTCACCGGTCGCAAGGCCGAGGTGGTGCTCGACGGCGGCACACTCACCATCGAATGGCTGCCGAACAACCACGTCCTGATGACCGGCGGCTGGACCACCAGCTTCCAGGGCGAGATCGAGCTCGGTGACATCGCCGTGCGCGAGGCCGTCAATCATGGCTGACGCACGCCTCATCACAATGGGCTGCCGCCTGAACACCTTCGAGAGCGAGGTGATGCGCGGCCATGCTGCGGCCGCCGGACTCGAGGATGCGATCATCGTCAATACCTGCGCGGTGACCGCCGAGGCCGAGCGCCAGGCGCGCCAGGCGATCCGCAAGGCGCGCCGCGAGAATCCCGACGCCAAGATCATCGTTACGGGCTGCGCCGCGCAGATCGCGCCGGAGAAGTTCGCCGCGCTGCCGGAAGTCGACCATGTGCTCGGTAATTCCGAGAAGCTCGAGGCGCAGAGCTTCCAGCGCATTGCCGATGGCAGCGCCAATGACCGGATCGCTGTCTCCGACATCATGCTGGTGAAGGAGACCGCGGCGCATCTCATTTCCGGCTTCGCCGAGCGCAGCCGCGCCTTTGTCGAGATCCAGCAGGGCTGCGACCATCGCTGCACCTTCTGCATCATCCCCTTCGGCCGCGGCAACAACCGCTCGGTGCCGGTGGGCGAGGTGGTGGCCCGCGCGCGGAAGCTGGTCGAGAACGGCTTCCGCGAGATCGTGCTGACCGGGGTCGATATCACGGGCTACGGCGCCGACCTGCCGGGTGCGCCGAGGCTGGGCCAGCTCGTCCGCCGCTTGCTGGCGCTGGTGCCGGAGCTGGAGCGCCTGCGCCTGTCCTCGCTCGACGTGATCGAGGTCGATGAAGAATTGCTGCGCCTGATCGCCGAGGAGCCGCGGCTGATGCCGCATCTCCATCTCTCGCTGCAAGCCGGCGACGACATGATCCTGAAGCGCATGAAGCGCCGCCACCTCCGCGCCGATGCCGTGAAGTTCGCGGCAGAGGTGCGCCGCCTGCGGCCCGACGTGGTGTTCGGGGCCGACCTGATCGCCGGCTTCCCGACCGAGGACGAGGCGATGTTCCGGAACAGCCTCGCTTTGGTCGAGGATTGCGGCCTCACCTTCCTGCATGTCTTCCCCTATTCGGCGCGCTCCGGCACGCCGGCCGCGAAGATGCCGCAGGTCAAAGGCGATATCCGCAAGGAACGCGCGGCGCGCCTCCGGGCGGCTGGGCAAGCGGCGATGCAAAACTACTTCGCCCAGCGCATCGGTGCGCCGGTGAGCGTTCTGATCGAGCGCGCGGAGGACGGCATGGGCTTCGGCCACAGCGAGCATTT
Organism: Dongia sp.; assembly: GCA_041913405.1. GTDB lineage: Bacteria > Pseudomonadota > Alphaproteobacteria > Dongiales > Dongiaceae > Dongia. The sequence goes on from JAYSFH010000077.1 coordinate 4,155, forward strand.
TGCACCGGTGCGGATGAACAGCAGCGCCGCGATCGGCTCCGTCGTCACCGGCCGCGTCGCCGGACATACGCAAGAACATCTCCTCGCCGAAGCGGCATGACCGACAATCAGAATGGTGAAAAGCGCGGCTGGCTCCAGCGGCTGCGCAGCGGGCTCAGCCGGTCTTCAAGCAAGATCGGCGAGAGCATCACAGGGCTCTTCACCAAGAGGAAGCTGGACAAGGCTTTGCTCGACGAGCTCGAGGAGGCGCTGATCACCGCCGATCTCGGCCCGGCGACTGCGGCGAAGCTGACCGCGGCGCTCTCCAAGGAACGTTTCGGCAAGGACATCACCCCGGACGAGACCCGCGGCATCTTCGCGGCCGAAGTCTCCCGCATCCTCGCGCCGGTGGCGCAGCCGCTGACGATCACCCAAGCCAAGCCGCATGTCGTGCTGGTGGTCGGCGTGAACGGCAGCGGCAAGACCACGACCATCGGCAAGCTGGCGCAGCATTACCGCGGTCAGGGGCTGAAGGTGATGCTCGCCGCCGGCGACACCTTCCGCGCCGCCGCGGTGGAGCAGCTGAAGATCTGGGGCGAGCGCACCGGCGCTGCAGTGGTGGCGCGCGAGCAGGGCGCCGATGCGGCGGGCCTCGCCTATGACGCGCTGGCGCAGGCCAAGGCGGAAGGCGCCGACCTGCTGCTGATCGACACCGCGGGCCGGCTGCAGAACAAGGCCGACCTGATGGCCGAGCTCGCCAAGGTCATCAAGGTCTTGAAGAAGCTGGAGCCGACCGCGCCGCACGACACCTTGCTGGTGCTCGACGCAACCACCGGCCAGAACGCCCATTCCCAAGTCGAGATCTTCAAGGAGATCTGCGCCGTCACGGGCCTGGTCGTCACCAAGCTCGACGGCACGGCCAAGGGCGGCGTGCTGGTCGCACTGGCCGAGAAATTCGGCCTGCCGGTGGTCGCGATCGGCGTCGGCGAAGGCGCCGACGACCTCCGGCCGTTCGAAGCCGAGAGCTTCGCCAAGTCGCTGATGGGTCTCGTCTAGTACTCGTCCATCAACACCCAGGCGTCGTCGATCTTGTGATACTTGCGCTCGACCGCCGCCCAGGCGACCTGGCTGCAGACGGCCTCGCGATCCGAATGATCGGCGTATTCTTCCCAGGCGTGGTTGTAGGCCGCGCGGAAGATATCCTGGGCATGTGGCGGCAGATGCTCGCGCACCGAGGGCGGCAGGTCCGAATTGGCGGCATAGGGCATGACGACACCTCCGGAGGCCATGCTGCCTCCGGACCGGACCGACCCGCTCTGATCGAAATCAAAACCAACCGCCGGGCCATCCGCCCTGGTCATCCACCCGGCCTATGCCGGCATCGGTACAATCTATTGGGCAGCTCTGCCTCACTCATGCCATGTTGCGATTCCATGACAGGCGCCAGAGCCTGCCGCACCTGGATTTTCCCACCGTGACTCTCTCCATTGGCATGACCCTGCTCATCCTGCTGGCGGCCGTGATGCATGCCGGCTGGAACGTGCTGGTCAAGTTCGGCACCGACGCTTTCCTCAACATGGGCCTGATCGTGGGCCTGGGCGGGCTGCTCGGCCTTGCCGTCACGCCCTTCGTGGACTTCCCCGAGCCGGCCAGCTGGATCTGGCTGTTCGGCTCCTGCGTCTTCCATCTCGGCTACTACACCTTCCTGGTCACGGCCTATAAGCACGGCGAGCTCAGCCAGGTTTATCCGATCGCGCGCGGCTCGGCGCCGCCGCTGGTGGCGCTCTCCTCCTGGCTGCTCTATGCGCAGATGCTGACGCCGTGGCAGACCGCGGGCGTGGTGGCGATCTCGATCGGCATCCTGACCCTGGCCGCCGACAAGCCGGTGGATCGCGCGCATAAGTGGGAAGCGGTCTGGTTCGGCCTGCTCACCGGCCTCACCATCATGGGCTACACGATCTGCGACGGGCAGGGGATCCGCAACGCCGGCGACACCGAGCGCGAGCAGATCGGCTACATCATCTGGCTCTTCGTGCTCGATTCACCGCTCTTGGTGATCTACTGCTACCTGCAGCGCGGCCGGGAAGTGACCGCCTTCGTGAAGAAGAACTGGAAGCTCGGCCTCTGCGGCGCGGCCCTCTCGCTCGCGGCCTACGGCATCGCCATCATGGCGATGAAGTTCGGCGAGTTCGCCCATGTCTCGGCTCTGCGCGAGACCAGCGTGATCTTCGCCGCCTTGATGAGCGCCTATCTGCTGAAGGAACGCTTCCGCAAGCGCCGCTACGTCTCGGTGACTCTCGTCGCCTTAGGCGCCGTGCTGCTGCATTGAATCAGTGCGCGTAGCTCGCTTGCAGCGCGTAGTACTTGCGGCTGGTGATCAGGCCCTGCAGCGACAGCGACTTGCACGAGGTCGTGTCGTTCAGGTTCTGGATCACGACATGCGGCGTGTTGTTGCACGAGAAGCGTTTGATCACCTTCCACTGCGGGAAGCGGTGCTTCGGCAGGAACTCGCAGCTTTCGAGCAGCACGGTGCCGACCTGCAGGCGTTCGACCGAGTCCTTGTCGATCTTGACTTCGCTCCGGTCACGGTCGGGACCGGACATGAACTTGAACATGGGCGTTGCTCCATCCCACCAGGCAATACGGTTCTGGCAGCCTCTGACCAGTCCGTATTTTGCCTGACCCTAACTTAACAAAGGGTTGCAGAGAAAGCCTCAACCCGGCGATCGGAAAACTCCGCTAAATGCGGGGTAATTCCCCGGCAAGGGCCTAGACCCTCGCCTGCCGCCGGTTTGTCGGTTAATGGCCGGTAAACTTGACGCTTTTGATTTCGTCGCCGATTTCCAGGTCCTGCATCACCTCGAGCCCTTTGGAGACCTGGCCGAACACGGTGTGCAGCCCGTCGAGATGCGGCTGGGGGGCCAGGACCAGGAAGAACTGCGAGCCGCCGGTATCCTTGCCGCGATGCGCCATGGAGAGCGAGCCGGTCTTGTGCTTGTGCGGGTTGCCTTTGGTCTCGCAGGGGATGACCCAGCCCGGGCCGCCGGCGCCGGTGCCGTCCGGGCAGCCGCCCTGGGCGACGAAGCCGGGGATCACGCGGTGGAAGGACAGCCCGTCATAGAAGCCGTCCGAGGCCAGCGTGTAGAAGTTGGCCACCGTGTTCGGCGCCTCCTTGGGGAACAGGTCGATGGTGATATCGCCCTTGCTGGTCGTCATCACGCATTGGGTCAGGCCCTGCAGCTTGTCGGCCGGGACGTCGTGGATCTTCAGTTCTTCGCGTGGCATCGGCAATTCCTTTCGAAAGCGCGGCGGATGTTAGGCGAGCCGGGCCGCCGGAGTCGACTGAAAGCGGGCCCGATTTTCAGGATTCTTCGCCCCCAGGAATCGCACCACCGAGGACCTCGCGTGCGAGGCGGATGGTGATCGCCCCGCGCCGCGCCAGCGCCGCGCGGTCGAGCCGCCGCGCCATGGTCTCGGCCGCGGTGAAGGAGCGCTCGATCTGCTTCACCAGGTAGGCGATCACCTCCGGCGCCACCTCGACCTGGCGGTCGGCGAAATGCTTGGCCAGCACGGCGGCCAGCAGGCCGTCATCCGGCGGCAGCACGGCGACCGCCGGCACAGCGGCCAGCCGCGAGGCGAGGTCGGGCAGCCGCACCGCCCAGCGCGCCGGCGGCTCGCGGTCGAGGATCAGCAGCGAGGTCTTCTCGGCCCGCGCATGGTTGATCAGGTGGAAGAGATGTTCCTCGGGCAGGCGGATCCCGTCGAGGATCAGGTGCTCGCCCTGGGGGAGCTGCTCCAGCGCACTCGGCTCCAGGAAGCGCGTGGCGCTCCCCTCTTTTCGAACACGGGCCTGCCACACGTGGCCGAGATGTGTCTTGCCGCAGCCCGGCGGGCCGTAGACCGCCAGGATTCCGTTCGGCCAGTCGGGCCAGCGGTCGGTCCAGGCGACGGCGTCCTGGTTGCTGTCCGAGACCACGAAGCCGGCGGCATCCATGGCGCTGCGGACCGGCAGGTCCAGCGGCAACTGCTCGGGTCGCATCACGGGCTTTCGTGCTTGTCGAAGCCGACCAGCGGCGGCGGCGCGGCGCGCGCGGCGCTGCCGGGCCCGAGATAGAACGGGCTGACCAGATAGCGCGAGAGCGCGAAGCGGACCAGCACGCCGAAGCCGGCGGCGACCGGCACGGCCAGCAGCAGGCCGAGGAAGCCGAACAGGGTGCCGCCCGCCAGCAAAGCGAAGATGATCCAGACCGGATGCAGGCCGACGCGGTCGCCGACCAGCTTCGGCGTCAGCACGTTGCCTTCGACCACCTGGCCGATGCCAAAGATCGCGGCCACCGCGATCGGCCCGGACCAGCCGTCGAAATTCACCAGGGCGATCGCGATCGCGATCACGAAGCCGCCGATGGCGCCGAGATAGGGGATGAAGGTCAGCAGGCCCGCGACCAGGCCGACGACGAGGCCGAACGGCAGTCCGGCGATCATCAAGGCGGTGGCGTAGTAGGTCGCGAGGATGATGCAGACCGTGGCCTGGCCGCGGGCGAAGCCGGCGAGCGTGGTGTCGATCTCGCGGCCCTGGGCGCGGATCACCGCCGCGTGCTGGCGCGGCAGCAGCACGTCGATCTTGGCGACGATCTTGTCCCAGTCGCGCAGCAGGTAGAAGGTGACCACCGGCGTGATGAAGATCAGCGACAGCAGATTGGCGAGCGCCATGCTGCCCTGCGCCACGTTGAGCAAGGTACCGAGGATCCAGTTCAACCCGGTGCCCATCCGGCTCCGCGCGAGGTCGCCGAGCTCGGTCAGGTCCGGCAGGCCCAGGCGCTGCTGCAGGCTGGCGTAATAGGGCAGCAGCTTGGTATGCGCGCGGTTGAAGAGCTCCGGCAAGGCCTGGACGAACTGCGTCAGCTGGTCGAGCAGCAGCGGCGCGATCAGCACGAAGCCGAGCACCAGCAGGATGGCGAAGATCAGCGTCACCACCGTGGTCGCCCAGGTCCGCGACATCCACTTCTCGAGCCTGTCGCAGGCGGGATCGAGGAAATAGGCGATCGCCATGCCGGCCACGAACGGCAGCAGGATCGCGCGCAGCAGGTAGATGGCGATCAGCGCGACGATGAGACCGATCAGCCAGAAACGAAGCTGTCGCGCCGCCGTCATTCCCGAACCAGCCAGCCCTTCTCCGGAAGGAGATCGGTCATTGCGGCACGGCCGGCTGGGTCAGGTCGGGACTATCCCCGGTGCTCCCGTTCATCATCGCGCCACCGCCGGGGTTGAGCGTCATGGTCTGCATGCCCTCGCCGCTGGAGGTGATCATGAGATCGGCCTGGTTCAGCGCGCGGACGAACTGCACCTCGTCGCCGAGATAGGTGAGCTCGATGTCGGCGCCGCTTCGCGAGAGCCGGGTGAGATTGACGCTCTTGATCAGGTTGACCTGAGCCAGGTGCCGCTTCACCTGGACCCACTGCGCCTGGTTTGAGAAGGGTACATGCACCTGGACGGTGGCGCGGCTGTTCGGATCGACCAGATTGTCCTGCTTCCAGGAATTCTGCACCAGCTCGGCCACCTTGGCGACGCCGTCGCGCAGCAGCTGGTCGACGTCGCCGCTGTCGCTCACCACCTGGTCCCGGAGATTCTGCACGCCGGCACTGCCGTAGCTGGAGATCGTCAGCGCCAGCACGCGCTTGCCGTCGGGCGAGGGCGGCTGCAGAGCCGCTTCCGCGACCATCACGTCGCCGACCGCGTAGCGATCGGCCAGCGACTGGATCCGCACCCGGTCGCCCGCCAGCGCCTGGGTGGCGCTGATCGCGTTGGTGTCGGGCAGATCGCCGACCGGTGTCTTGATCGGCACCAGGCCCGGCTGCTGCTGGCGCGCGGCCCAGGACGCGAACCAGGGATTGGTGGGGCCCCAGAGCTCGGTGTCGCCGGTCTCGGTGGTGTAGACGGGCAGGACCAGCACCGCCTTCGATTCGGTCTCGGCATAGGCGACGCCCTGGTCGGCCAGGAACTGGCGAATCGGATCGGCCATGAAGCGGAAGGTGAAGCGGCCGATATAGCGCGAGGCCGAGGTCTTCTCCTCCTCGATCTCGAAATCCTGCACCCAGCTGGTGATCTCGTCGTCGCCGGGGAGCGTGATCGACTTCAGGTCCTCGGCCGAGGCGATGGTCGAGAGCACTTTCATCAGCCCCTCGCGCTGGCCTTTGAGCATCGCCTGCTCGCGCAAGGTGGCGAGGTCGCCGGTGATATCGACCGGGATTCCGGCGGCCACGTAGACGTTCTGCTGCGCCGCGGCCGGCGCGGCCCCGAGCACCGCCAGCCCGATCCCGGCGGCGACGGCCAAGGCACTGGCAAGCTTGCAAATTTTCCCGAGAAAGCCGGCGGCAACGCCCATTGAAAACCGTCTTGAAAACGCTATTGTCCCGTCCCTGGCTTATAGCCCAGTTCCGGGGAGGATGTCATCACAAGCACGACCAGCGGAAACGGCCTCACGTATCGCGACGCCGGTGTGGATATCGATGCCGGCAATGCGCTAGTCGAGGCGATCAAGCCGCTTGCCAAGGCGACGGCGCGCAAGGGCAGCGACGCGGGCCTGGGCGGCTTCGGCGCTTTCTTCGACCTGAAGGCGGCCGGCTACAACGACCCGATCCTGGTCGCCACCACCGACGGCGTCGGCACCAAGCTGAAGATCGCGATCGAGGCCAACCAGCACGGCACGATCGGCATCGATCTCGTCGCCATGTGCGTGAACGACCTGGTGGTGCAGGGCGCCGAGCCCCTGCTGTTCCTCGACTACTTCGCCACCGGCAAGCTCGACGTCGAAAGCGGCCGGCAGATCGTTGCCGGAATCTCGGACGGCTGCCTGCAAGCCGGCTGCGCGCTGGTCGGCGGAGAGACCGCGGAGATGCCCGGCATGTATGCCAAGGGCGATTACGATCTCGCCGGCTTCGCGGTCGGCGCGGTCGAGCGCGGCCAGCAGATCACCGGCGAAGGCGTGAAAGCGGGCGACGTCGTGCTGGGCCTCGGTTCGTCGGGTGTGCATTCGAACGGTTACTCCCTGGTGCGCAAGGTCGTCACGGTCGCCGGCCTCGACTACGGCGCCAAGGCGCCGTTCGATGCCAACAAGACTCTCGGCGAAGCGTTGCTGGCGCCGACAAAGATTTATGTGAAGAGCTGCCTTGCCGCGATCCGTGCCGGCGGTGTCAAGGCGCTGGCGCATATCACCGGCGGCGGCTTGCTGGAGAACATCCCGCGCGTGCTGCCAAATGAGCTCGCTTGCGAGATCGACGCCTCGCGCTGGCAGCAGCCGCCGGTCTTCGCCTGGCTCCGGAAGACCGCGGGTATCGACCCCCAGGAGATGGCGCGCACCTTCAACTGCGGCATCGGCATGGTGATCGTGGTGGCGCCGGATCGCGTGGACGCGGTGAAGGCGATCCTTGAAG
>JAYSFH010000078.1:0-5410 GCA_041913405.1 Dongia sp.
GGACGGCACGGTGAAGATCGCCGACGGCCAGATGCTCGACGACGGTGCCATCGCCGGCATGGACTGGCTGGCCGAAGGCGTCGAAGGCCAGCTGAAGTAAGTCCGCTGCCGCCGACAAACGAGCCCGCCTGGACTGCGCGCTAGGCGGGCTCTTTCTTTGGCTTGAACGTCGCGCTGGGAATCCTTGCCACGTCGGCGCCGGCGGCGCGGCGCAGGATCGCCGACAGCTGGTCCGGCGTGAACGGCTTCGAGAGATAGAGTCCCATGCCGGCCGCGGCATAGCGCTCGGCGTCGCCCGGCATCGCATTCGCGGTCAGCGCCACCATCGGCAGCGCGCCGAAGGCGCCGCCGAGCTTGCGGATCGCCTGCGCCGCGGCCAGGCCGTCCATGTTCGGCATCTGCACATCCATCAGCACGACGTCGAAGGTCTCGCGCTGCACGGCCGCGACCGCTTCCGCGCCGTCCTGGGCAACGGTGAAGCGATGGCCGCCGAGCTCCAGCATGGTGCAGACCACGCGCTGGTTGATCGTGTTGTCCTCGGCGACCAGGATCGAGAGCTTGCGATCGCCCGGCTGCTTCAGCAGCGCCGCGTCGTCGAGCCCTGCGCTTGCGGCGCCGAGGCCTTCCGCCGCCCGGCAGCGCAGGCGGAGCCAGAACGTGGCGCCGCGGCCGGGCGTGCTGTCGACACCCACCGCGCCGTTCATCAGATGGATGAGCTCCTTGGAAATGGCGAGGCCGAGCCCGGTGCTGCCGGGCTTGCGCGCGGCAAGCTCCGCCTGGCTGAACTTCTCGAACAGCCGTGCCTGCATTTCAGGCGCGATGCCGGCGCCGGTGTCGGTGACCGCGACCGAGATTTCGTAGAGCGCGTCATCGACCGGTTGCGCCGTGGCGCGAATCGTGACCCCGCCGCGCTCGGTGAATTTCAGCGCATTGCTGAGATAGTTCGAGATCACCTGGTTCAGGCGGTTGGCGTCGCCCATCAGCAGCGGCGGCATCTCCGGCGCGACCGCGGCCGCCATATTCAACCCTTTTGACAGCATGGAGGGCTGCCACAGGGTGACCAGGTTGCTGATCAGGTCGCGCATCGAGAAGGGCGCGATGTGGAGGTCGATCCGCCCGGCCTCGATCTTGGCGATGTCCAGGATGTCGTTCAGCAGAATCATCAGGCTTTCCGCCGAGCGCTGCAAGGTCTCCAGCTTTATGTGCTGGTCCGTATCGAGGGCCGAGTTCGCCAGCAGATGCAGCATGCCGATGATGCCGTTCAGCGGCGTGCGGATCTCGTGGCTCATCGCCGCCAGGAACTCCGACTTGACCCGGTTGGCGGCTTCGGCGGCGTCGCGCGCCTTGCTCAGATCGCGGTTGAGGCGGTCGAGCTCCGCGCTGTGCTGCTGCAGCGACTGCTCGGCCACGCGACGCTGCTGCGCGGTGTCGCGGAAGACTTCGAGCGCCCGCGCCATGGCGCCGACCTCGTCGGGCCGGTCCTGGTAGGGCACGCTCTGCTCCAGCGCGCCGGCGGCGAAGCTGCGCATCAGCGGGGTCATGCGCTCCAGCGGGCGGATCACCAGCCGCAATGTCACCAGGGTGAAGATCAGCAGCACCGAGGCGAGGATCGCGGCGGTGGCGATCAGCCGCTCCAGATGCCGCGCGCGCTCGGCCTGCACGATCGCGTCGGAGAGCTGGATCCTGAGCCGGCCGAGCAGCTTGCCGTCATTCAGGATGTTCGCGGTCGCTTCCACCGTCGCGCCGCCGCCGGCGTTGCCGTTCAGCGTCACGAACTCGCGCCCGTCGGGCTCGAGCACCGTGGCGTTCTGGAACTCGGGCAGCTCGGCGCGCAGCGGCTCGAGCTGCGCCAGGGTGTCGTTCTTGTCGAACTCCCAGACCGAGCTCGAGACCGCGCCGGCATAGAGGTCGGTCAGCAGCCGCACGCGATGGCCGAGCGCCGCATTGGCGTCGGCCAGGAACAAGCGGTCTTCGACCAGCACATAGACGGCCTGGATGGCCAGGAAGACGACGGCCAGCGCGATGGTGGCCTTGGCCTTCAGGCCGAGCGAAGGCCGCGATGACATCAGATAGGTGCCACGCGCCTAGGCGGGGACGGCATCAGGCATCGGAAGCCGCGTCGGACAGGCGGCGGATGATCTGCGCGACCGGCGCCGAGATCTCCGGCGGCTCCTTGACGATATCTTCGGGGTCGCTGCGCTCGAGGCTGGTCAACTCGACCAGCGCCTCCGGATCGGGCTGCGGCTCCGCCGGCTTCACGCGCGGGGTCGGGATGCGGCCCTGCACCGTCTGTTGAGCTGCGGTTTGCGGGGGCACCGGCTGCGGCTGAACCAGGATGGGGCGTGCCGGTGGCGGCGGTGCGGCCGGTGCTTCCGGTTCGGCATTCAGGATCGGCTTGGCGGAGCCGGTCTCGGTCAGCAGATTGCGGACGCCGCGCTCCAGGCGGAGCATGGCTTCGCGCATCGGCGTGTTGTTGCGGCCCTCGACCAGCTCCAGCAAGGTCATCACCATGGTGCGGAGCTGCTCGTTCTGGCTCTCCAGCCGGGCGATGTCGGTTTCCTTGCCGGCGAGCTCGACTTCCTGGCGCGAGACGGCGTTGCGCGCGTCGTCGAGTTCGGTCTCCAGCGAGGCCGAGCGGATGCGGGCAGCCTTCAGGTCCTCGGCCTGGCGGGAGAGGGCGCCTTCGACGATCCGCACCAGATCGTCGAGCCGCAGCCCGTACTTGCGCTGGTCGGCTTCGGCGCCGCCCAGACGCTCGCGGGCGGCTTCGACCCGTGACTGAAGTTGTGCCAGATCGTCCATCGGACCCTCGTCGAAACGGTAGGTATAGCTTCCGCAGTCTTGGTTAATTCCGCGTTAAGACCGACCGCCAACCCGTTCTGAAGGCTGGGACCATGCCATCACAGAGTCAAGCCGATCCGGCGCCCCTGGCGCCCGTCAGTAGCCCAGCGCGCAGCCGTCTTTGCGGGGGTCGGAGCCGGCCAGCAGGACGCCGCGGTTCCAGTCGATGGCGATCGCCTGGCCGCCGCCGAGCGGTGAACTCAGGCGCATCATCTTATGCCCGCGGTCGGCAAGGCCGAGGAACACGGCCTCGGGGATGCCGGTCTCGGCACCGACCAGCCCGTCCTCGTGGTGGACGCGCGCGCAGTCGAGCGCCGCCTGCGGGTCGAGGCCGAAATCGACCATGTTGGTGAGCGCGTGGACCTGGCCCGTCGGCTGGTAGTCGCCGCCCATGACGCCGAACGACAGCGCCGCCTTGCCTTCGCTGGTGACCATGGCCGGGATGATCGTGTGCATCGAGCGCTTGGCCGGGCCGATGCAGTTCGGATGCGCGGGATCGAGCGAGAAGCAGGCGCCGCGGTTCTGCAGCAGGATGCCGGACTTCTCGGTCGCCCTGCCGCTGCCGAAACCGAAGTAGATCGAGTTGATGAAGCTGACCGCGTTGCGATCGCGATCGACCACGGTGAGATAGGTGGTGTCGGGATGCGGTTGCAGCATCCGCGCCTCATGCAGGTCGATCGCGCGGTTGGGCCGGATCTGCGCCGCGAGGCTGCGCGCGTATTCCGGCGAGAGCAGCCGCTCGACCGGGATCTCGGCGTGATCGGGATCGGCGATATGCCGGTCGCGCGCGAGATAGGCGAGCTTGGCAGCCTCGATCTCCAGATGCAGCCGGTCCGGCGTCAGCGGCCCGGCGCCGATCATCGGGAATTGCGACAGGATGTTGAGCATGATGAGCGCGGTCAGGCCCTGGCCGGGCGGCGGGCATTGCCAGACGTCGAGGCCGCGATAGCTGGTCTTGATCGGCAGGACATAGCCGCCGCGATGCTCGGCCAGGTCCTGCAGGCGGAGCAGGCTGCCCTCGGCGCGCACCGTTTGCACGATATCCTCGGCGACCCAGCCTTCGTAGAAGCCGGCGGCGCCCTTCCAGATGACCTCGCGCAGGGCCTTGCCGAGCCGCGGCAGCTTCACGATGTCGCCGGTCTTGGGCGCGCTGCCGCCGGGCAGATACTGCTTCGCCGCCGCTTTATGCCGGGCGAGACGCGGCGCGTCCTCGGCCCAGTCGGCAGCGACCTTGGGCGCCACCGGAAAGCCGTCCTCGGCATAGTGGATCGCCGGGCGCAGCAGCTGGTCGAGGCCGAGCTTGCCGTGGTCCTTGGCCAGCCGGCACCAGGCCTCAACGGCGCCCGGCACGGTGATCGCGTGGATGCTGTCGGCTTCGATCCGGGCGATGCGCTGTTCCCGGAACCACTCGGGATGGGCCGCCCGGGCGGCGCGGCCGGCGCCGTTATAGGCGAGGATCCGGTCGGTGCCGCCAACCGACATCAGCACGAAGCAGTCGCCGCCGATCCCGGTCATCGCCGGCTCGACCACGGCCAGCACCGCGGCGGCCGCGATGGCGGCGTCCATCGCCGTGCCCCCGGCCAGCAGCATCTCGATCGCGGTCAATGTGGCGAAGGGGTGCGAGGTCGCGGCGGCGGCCTGACCGGCCACCACCACCGAACGCCCCGGCGCCTGAAAATCCCGTCCCCCGGTCATCAATCTCGCTTAACGGGACGGGGCAGGCTGCGCAAGGTCTCTCGTCACCCGCGTCCCCGGACTTGATCCGGGGATTGACCCGCGGGTCTGCTGGAGGGAGATGCGCGGCCCCGTCCGCGAATGCGGACATTCGTCCGCTGGGCCCGCGCATGACGACTGAATGAGCACCCGAGTGACCCGGGTCACTGCGCTCTGGACGGAACTCGGCTATTGTTTGAACCGTCGGCTGGGAGGCGCGACGAACTTACCAGTACCGGACGCGACCGGTATCGACATGGACGAAGTTCGAAGCCGTGTACATGCCGACGCCGCCGCGCTTCATGGAAACGGCGGTCTCGTGCAGCTTGGTCAGCTTCACGTCGGAAAGGCGGATGTCGATCGCCTTGCCGTCGAGATGCATGCTGCGCTTGGCGACACCGCTGCTCTCGGAGTTCAGCATCGAATTGGTCTTCGGGCTGCGATAGCCGGAGATGATCTGGAACGGCTGCTTGCTGCCGGTCTTCCAGTGCAGCTCGGTCAGCAGGTCCAACAGCTTCAAATCCATGGCGAAGACGTCGCCGGTACGGAAGTCGCGCAGGATGTGGTTGATGTCCCTGAGCGCGCCCTTGTCGAAGTTCGACCCGCGGAGATAGGTCGCCTTCAGCTTCTCGTCGGTATGGGTGTTGTAGAAGGTCAGCGTCTTGTCGCCGGACGAGCCGGTGGACGCGAAGGCTGCCGCCGGCACCATCATGCTGGATGCGGCAGCCGCCAGGCCGAGGCCGAGCAACCGGCGGCGGCCGAGCAGGGGAGAGGAATCGGTGGTGTTTTCGTGTTGGGTCGCCGCGAACGGCCCTTGCGATGCCATCATTCTCTTCGGTGCTATTGAGGTTATGGG
>JAYSFH010000078.1:5420-11469 GCA_041913405.1 Dongia sp.
GCACAGATGTTCTTGCATGGCAAAGTTAATTTGCCCTTGACAGGGCATTTTAGATAAATGCTCTCACCCTCGTGATAGTGTCCGAAATGCCTTGTCGGACAGGGACTTGACCCGCCGGGGCGATTCGCGGCAAATCCCGCGTCACGATTTGTTACCCTTTTGAGGACCCGACGTGCCGATTCTGCTCGGCCTGGATACCGGCGGCACCTACACCGACGCCGTGCTCTTCGACCCCAAGCCCATTGAACATGGAGGGGGGGTCCTCGCCTCGGCCAAGGCGCTCACCACCAAGCACAACCTGTCGATCGGCCTCAAAGGCGCCATCGAGAAGGTGCTGCCGCACCTGCCCGCGGGCGTGGCCCCGGCCGAGATCGCCCTGGTCTCGATGTCCACGACCTTGGCGACCAACGCCATCGTCGAGGCCCATGGCGCGCCGATCTGCCTGATCCTGGCCGGCTACGACGCCAAGGCCCTGGAGCGGGCCAACCTGAAGCAGGCCTTGGGCAGCGATCCGGTGGTCTTCATCGCCGGCGGCCACAAGCCCTCCGGCGACGAACAGGCGCCGCTTGACCTGGAAGCTGCGAGGCGCGCGATCCTGGAACACGCGCCCAAGGTCGCGGCCTTTGCCGTGTCGGGCTATTTCTCGGTCCGCAACCCGGCCCATGAGCTCGCCTTGCGCGATCTCATCCGCGATCTTTCCGACCGGCCGGTCTCCTGCGGCCATGAACTGACCTCGAAGCTTGACGCGCCGCGCCGGGCGCTGACCTGCGCCTTGAATGCGCGGCTCATCCCGCAGCTCCAGCAGCTGATCCGCTCGGTCGCGGGCCTGATGCAGGAGAAGGGCATCGACGCGCCGCTGATGGTGGTGAAGGGCGACGGCTCGCTGATGGATTCGGCGATGGCGCTCGCTTGCCCGGTGGAGACCATCCTCTCCGGCCCGGCGGCGAGCCTGGTCGGCGCCAAGCATCTCTCCGGCGAGGACACGGTCATCGTCTCCGACATGGGCGGGACGACGACCGACATCGCCATGCTGAAGCACGGCCGGCCGGTCCTCAATAAGGAAGGCGCCACGGTCGGCGGCTGGAAGACCATGGTGGAGGCGGTCGCCGTCCACACCTACGGTCTCGGCGGCGACAGCGAGGCGCGGATCGACGAGCATCACGGCTTCGTGCTGGGGCCGCGCCGCGTCGTGCCGCTGAGCCTGCTGGCGATGCAGTATCCGGCCGTGCTCGACGTCATGCGCGCGCAGGCCGAGAGCGACGAGATGGTCCAGTACCGCGGGCAGTTCGCGCTGCGGCAGCGCCCGCTCGACACCGGCTCGACCGGTCTGAGCGCGGGACAGCAGCAGGTCTGGGACCGCCTCGCCGACGGGCCGGTGGCGCTGTCCGACATGATCGTCGGCCCCGCCATCGCCAGGAACCTGCAGCGCCTGGTGGATCGCGGCCTGGTCGTGATCTCCAGCCTCAGCCCCAGCGACGCCGCCCATGTGCTCGGGCTGCAGACCGGGTGGAACCGCGAGGCGGCCGAGCTCGGCGCGCGGCTCTTCTTGAAACGGTCGCCGCAGGCCGGCTGGCATCCGCCGAAAGATGCCGAGACGCTCTGCCGCGACGTGGTCGAGCGTGTGGTCTTCCAGTCCGGCCGCGCCCTGCTCGATGCCGTGATCAACGAGCAGGCGCGAATCGACGACCATCACTGGGGTGCGCTCGGGCGCTACCTGATCCAGCACTCGCTGTCGGCAAATACTGCCGGCTCAGCAAATGAACTCTTCGACGCCGTGCTTTCGCTGAAGCATCCGCTGCTGGCGATCGGCGCACCGGTCGGCAGCTACTATCCGGAGATCGCGAAGCGCCTCCGCACCCGTTTGGTGATCCCGAAATTCGCCGAAGTCTCGAATGCCGTCGGCGCCGTCGCCGGCGGAATCATGCAGCGTGTGACGGCCGTCATCACCTCTCCGGCGGAGGGTCGCTTTCGCGCCCATCTTGCCAGCGGAATCAAGGATTTCGCCGATCTCGAACTGGCCTGCGAACACGCCCGGGAATGGGCCACGGCGACCGCGACCGAGCAGGCCAAGGCGGCGGGGGCCGCCGAGATTGAACTTTTCCATGAGCGCGACGACAAGATCTTCGAACAGCCCGGCGGGATGAAGATCTTCATGGAAAGCAACATCGCCGCTACGGCGTTCGGCCGACCGGCTCTGGCGACGGCATAGCTTCGAGACACGCCCGTTTCGCCCGATCTGAGATCGGCGTCACAGCCTCCACCCATGACAGCGCGCGGCCGCTTTGGTAATGTCCGGCCGCCGCTCCAGACAGATTGGTGAACCATGCGACGCGCAACTCTTCGTAACGCCGCCCTCATTTCGGGCGCCTTTTTTCTGGCTGCGGCGGCCAATGCCTGGGCCGAATCCGCCGACCGGTTTTCCGAGCCGCAGCCGACGCCGACCGAGGTGCCGGCGCTGCCGGTGGCGGCGCCGAGCGCGGTGCCGGGCATCGCCGCTGAGCTCGACCTGCTGCAGCGTGATCCGGCGACCGCCGGCCTGAAGCTCGACTGGAATGCGCTGAAGGAATACTACGCCGCGCATGGCAACAACGCGATCTGGACCACGGCCAACGGCTACACGCTGGTCGGCCAGGCCTGGATCGTGCAGATCCCGCGCGCCGTGCGCGCCGGCATGGCGATGCCCGAGCAGACCCTGTTCAAGGTCGCCGGCATGACGCCGCCGACCGACGCGGCTTCGCAGGCCCGCAACGAGGCGTTGATGTCGGCGGTGTTCGTCGCCTCCGCCGTCGATGCGACCGGCCCGCTGGGCAGCGCCAAGCTGCGCGGTGCCGCGGTGCTCGACAAGGTCGCGGCGGCGAAGGATCCGGCCGATGCAATGACACAGGAATGGCCGGTCTACTACCGCTTCTGGAGCCTTTACGCGAAGCTGCCGACCTATGTCGCCTATTACCAGGCGGGCGGCTGGCCGAGCGTGCCGAAGGTCGACAAGGTCGAGCCCGGCCAGACCAACGAGGTCATCCCCGCGGTGCGCGCGCGCCTGCAATACACCGGCGAGCTCGCTCAGACCACGGCCTTCACCGACAACGTCTACGACACCGACCTGCAGGCGGCGGTGGCCGCGTTCCAGCGCAACCACGGCCTCAACGATGACGGCGTCATCGGCGGTCGCACCCTGGAAGAGATGAACATCCCGGCCGAGAAGCGGCTGCAGATGATCCTGCTGAACCTCGACCGCATGCGCGAGCAGGGCGGCAAGTTCGAGCCGCGCCACCTGATCGTCAACATCCCCTCGCAGGAAGTGAAGGTGATCGAGGACGGCAAGGTCGCGTTCATGACCAAGGCGATCGTCGGCAAGGTCGACCGCAAGACCCCGACCCTCGACAGCGTGATCAAGGTCGCCAAGTTCAATCCGGAATGGAACGCGCCGCACAAGATCGCGTCCAACGACGAAGTGCGCCGCATGCGCGCCGACCCGAGCTTCCTCGAATCCCACGGCTTCACCGTCTATGACGGCAACGGCATGGAAGTCTCGCCGAGTTCCATTGACTGGCATGAGGTCGGCCCGGGCAACTTCCCCTACCGCCTGGTCCAGGCACCGGGGCCGGAGAACGCGCTCGGCCCGGTGAAGCTCGACTTCCCGAACAAGGACGCCGTCTACCTGCACGGCACCAACCAGAAGCAGCTGTTCGCCAAGCAGGACCGCTACTTCTCATCGGGCTGCATGCGGATGCAGCAGCCGATCGACATGGCCGCCTTCCTGCTGTCCGACGACCCGGAATACCAGCGTGACCGGGTCGACCAGATCGTCGAAAGCGGCAAGACCGTCCTGGTGCCCTTGAAGACCCCGATGCCGGTCCATGTCGTCTATATGACCACCTGGACCGACGAGGACGGGGTGCTGCAATTCCGCAAGGACATGTATAAATACGATCGCTATGCTGCGCTCCCGAACGACCTGCAGCCCGCCGCGAACCTGGTCGCGGAGACGCAGCAGCCCGCGAAACCTGCAAAGACCGAGTCAAAATAACGATGAATGCCCACCGCCTCTCCGCCGCCGCGATCGGCCTCGCCGGTCTCCTGCTGACCTCGATTGCCGGTAATGCGTCCGCGGACGGCGTGGCGGGCTTCGAAGCCTACGAGAAGGGCGACTACGCCACGGCCTTGAAGGAGTTCCTGCCCCTGGCCGAAGCCGGCCAGACCTCCGCCGAAGCCGCGGTCGGGCAGATGTATTTTGAAGGCAAGGGCATGGCGCCCGACCCGAAGGAAGCGGCGCGCTGGCTCGAGCCCGCCGCCGCCAAGGGCAACGCCCGGGCCCAGTACCTGCTCGGCAAGCTCTACCTCTCCGGCGAGGGCGTCGCGGCGCCCGATCCGGCCAAGGCGGCGGCGCTCACCAAGGCCGCGGCCGACCAGATGCTGGTCGAGGCCCAGGTCGATACCTGCGCCTTCTACTACCAGGGCGTCGGCGTGCCGAAGGACCTGGTGCAGGCTTATCTCTACGCCAACCTCGCGGCGCAGCAGGGCAGCCAGGACGGCACCGCCATCCTCACGCTGCTGACCCAGGACATGAAGCCCGAGGACGTCGCCAAGGGCGACGCCGCGGTGCGCGCCTGGAAGCCGGTCCTGCCGGACATCCAGGACCCCAACATTCAATAACGACTCGCCGGAAGCGAATCGTATTCACTTCCGATCTGTGCGAGCCTTGCGGGCCAACGTCTTGTGAACCCGGGGATTCGACGCCGCAATGGTCGCCCTGCTGATCATCGCCGGGCTGTTCTTTCTGGTGATCGTTCCGATCTTCGCCATCAGCGCCAGCATGCGGGCCGGCGCGCTGCGCAGCGACGTCACCCGGCTGCAATCCGCCGTCACCGCCCTGCAGCGCCGCCTCGGCGAACTGGAGCAGGGCAGGGCGCCGGTCGCCCCAGCGCCCTTCATCGCCGCGCCACCGCCGGAACCCGTCGCCTCTGCTGAAGCCACACCGGAGCCTGCCGCGGTCGCAGATGCCCAGCCCGAGCCTGCAAGCATGCCCGAGCCTGCAAGCATGCCCGAGCCTGTCGCTGCCGCGCCCGAGCCCCAACCCGAGCCCGCGATTGCGGCCAAGACGGCATCGCCGAGCTTCGAGCAGCGCCTCGGCGGCAGCGTCTTCGTCTGGATCGGCGCCGTCATGCTGGCCTTGGCCGGCGCCTTCCTGGTCAAGTATTCGATCGATGTCGGCCTGCTCTCGCCGGCCGTCCGCGTCTCCCTCGGCCTGCTCATGGGCGCGGCACTGCTCGGCGCCGGGCAGTGGATGCGCCGGCGCTCGGCCAACATCGCCCAGGCGCTGGCCGCCGCGGCCATCGCCGACTGGTTCGCCAGTCTGTTCGCCGCGACATCGCTCTATCATCTCATCGACCCGCTGACCGGATTCATCGCGCTCGGCGTGGTGACGGCGATCGGCATCCTGCTCTCGCTGCGCGAAGGCATGCTGGTGGGGCTGGTCGGCATCGCCGGTGGCCTCATCACCCCGGCCATCGTCCATACCGACACGCCGCAACCGGCGGCGCTGTTCGTCTATCTCTATCTGATCCAGCTCGGCGGCCTGGTGCTGCAACACAAGCGCGGCTGGTGGCCACTGGCGGCGCTCGGCATCGGCGGAGGTCTGTTCTGGGCGCTGGTGCTCGCCTTCTATCCGGCCACCGCACAGGGCGCGCGGCGCGCCCCGCGCTGGCTGCCGCTCGTCCAGCTGGCGACCGATGGCACGCAGCTCTGGTCGCTCTACGGCAAGGGCGGCGTCGCGATCAGCCGCGAGATGACCATCACCGCGCGCGCCGCCGGCATCGCCTGCTTCCTGCTGATGGCGTTCTGGCTCACGACCGGCAGTTACCGGCTCGACGACTGGGGCTTCCTGGTCGTGCTGGTGCTGCTGCACCTGGTTGCGGCACGGAAGTTCACGCGCGAGGAGATTCCGGCGCTGGTCGGCGCGGCGATCGCCGTCGCCGCCTATGCCGGCTGGAGTCCCTTCGGCTACGACTGGAGCGCCCATGAGGCGATCGACCGCAGCACCGATGTGATG
>JAYSFH010000079.1:0-3903 GCA_041913405.1 Dongia sp.
ACAGCGCCGCGATCCGCGTGCCGGCGCATCCCGCCGCGCAAGGCCTGCTCTCGATGTGCGGGCTGCCGCTCGCCGCGCCAAGCGCCAATCCTTCGGGCAAGATGAGTCCCACCCGCGCCGAGCATGTGGCGGCGACGCTCGGCGACAAGGTTGCGGCGATCATCGACGGCGGGCCGTGCAAGGTCGGCATCGAATCCACGGTCGTCAGTCTCTTGAACGCGACGCCCAAGATCCTGCGCCCTGGCGGCATCACCGCCGAGCAGCTCGGCGACGCCCTGCAGATGACGGTCGAGGCGGGATCGGAAGTGGGGCCGCTGCACAGCCCCGGCCAGCTCGACAGTCACTACGCGCCGATCCTGCCGCTCCGCCTCAATGCGGACTCGGTCGGCGCCGGCGAAGCGCTGCTCGCCTTCGGTGCGAAACCGGCGGCCGCAGCGCGGTCGCTGAACCTCAGCAGCAGCGGCGATCTCCAGGAAGCCGCGGCCAATCTCTTCGCCATGCTGCGCGAACTCGACCGGCCGGATTTCACGCGCATCGCCGTGATGCCGATCCCCGAGACCGGCCTCGGCGTCGCCATCAACGACCGCTTGCGCCGCGCCGCGGCACCCCGCTAACTCTTCCCAATCGGGATTGATCCAGCGCATCATGGACTTCTCCCAGGGGAGTTGCCCATGTCCGACTACAACGCACCGGTCACCGATATTCTCTTCACCATGAAGGCCATCGCCGGCCTCGAGGATCTGGCCGGGCTGCCGGGCTATGCCGACGCGACGCCGGACACGGTGCAGGCGATCCTCGAAGAGGCGGGCAAGTTCGCCGGCGAGGTGCTCGCGCCCTTGAACGCGGTCGGCGATCGCGAGGGAGCCAGGCTGGAGAATGGCGTGGTGCGCACGCCAACCGGCTCGAAAGAGGCCTATCGCGGCTTTGCCGAAGCCGGCTGGAACGCCGTCGCCTTCGATCCCGACTATGGCGGACAGGGCATGCCCTGGGTGCTGACCAGCGCGCTGCAGGAAATCTGGAACGCGGCCGACATGGCCTTCTCGCTCTGCCCGCTGCTGACCCAGGGCGCCATCGAGGCGCTGCAGTTCGTCGGCACGCCGGAGCAAAAAGCCACCTATCTGCCGAAGATGATCAGCGGCCAGTGGACCGGCACGATGAACCTGACCGAGCCGCAGGCCGGCACCGATCTCGGCGCGATCCGCACCCGCGCCGAGCCCACCGCCAAGGACGGCGTCTATCGCCTGAAGGGCCAGAAGATCTTCATCACCTACGGCGAGCATGATTTCACCGAGAACATCGTGCACTTCGTCCTGGCGCGCCTGCCCGATGCGCCGGCCGGATCGAAAGGCATCTCGCTGTTCATCGTGCCGAAATTCATCCCGAACGCCGACGGCAGCGTCGGTCAGCGCAACGACCTGCGCGTGGTCAGCCTCGAGAAGAAGCTCGGCATCCACGCCTCGCCGACCTGCGTCATGGCCTATGGCGACAACGAGGGCGCCGTCGCCTATCGGGTCGGCGAAGCCAATCGCGGCCTCGAATATATGTTCATCATGATGAACAACGCGCGGCTCGCGGTCGGCATCCAGGGCCTCGCGATTGCCGAGCGCGCCTATCAGCACGCTGTCGCCTATGCGCGGCAGCGCGTGCAGGGGACGCCGGTCGATGGCGCTAAAGGCGCACCGATCCTCCATCACCCCGACGTGCGGCGGAATCTTCTGACCATGCGCGCGCTGACCGAGGGCATGCGCGCGCTGGTGCTCTATTGCGCCGGCGCGCTCGACCGGGCGAAACGCCATCCCGACAGGGCGACACGCGAACGCAACCAGGCGCTGACCGATCTGCTGATCCCGATCGTGAAGGCCTGGTGCACCGACCAGGGCGTGCGCGTCGCCTCATTGGGCGTGCAGGTGCATGGCGGCGTCGGCTTCATCGAGCAGACCGGCGCCGCGCAGTACTTTCGGGATTCCCGCATTGCGCCGATCTACGAAGGCACCAACGGCATCCAGGCCATGGACCTGCTCGGCCGCAAGCTGTTGCGCGACCAGGGCAAGGCGATGCAGGGCCTGATCGCCGAGATGAACGGCAACCTCGACGGGCTCGACGACAAGGCCGCTCTCACGGCAGCGTTGCACCAGATGGAACAAGCGACCGCGCATCTGCTGAAGACCGGCGCCGGCGATCTTCCCGCGGCGCTTGCCGTCGCTACACCTTATCTCGGCCTCTGCGGCACGGTGATTGCCGGTTGGCTGCTGGCGCGCGCGGCCAAGGAAGCGCGGAACCAATCTGGTCTCGCCCCCGATTTCGTTGCCGCGAAAGCGGCGACCGCCGCATTTTTCAGCAGCAATCTCCTGGTCGAGGCTGAAAGCGAGGCAGCGCGGGTGACCGAAGGCGGTGCGAGCACCCTCGCCTTCCCGCTTGATGCGTTCTGACGCCAAATCCACATCCGTTGACCAGTTTTGTCTTTGCGGACCGCTCCAACTTCGTGTTTGATGTTGGAATTGCGGAGGAATGGCACATCCATTCCCACCGCGCATCGCATCACCGAGGAGCGAGAAGGATCCAGAATCCAACGTGAAGACAGGGCATCTCCGGGGCCAAATGCCGGAGCAACAGGGAGGCCAAAAATGAAAAGCTTGTTGTCCGGCGCCGTGAGCGCCGCGGTCTTGAGTATCGCATTGCTGTCGGCGGGCGCGCCGGCGGCCAACGCGGATCCCGAGAGCACCGATCCGATCAAGATCGCGATGTTCGACTGGACCAGCGTCAACATCAACGCGACCATTCTCTCCAAGATCCTGAAGGCCAAGGGCTACAACGTCGAGCTCGTGACCTCCGACTATCTCTCCAGCCTGCAGACCGGCTTGCAGACCGGCGATCTCACCGTCGGCCTCGAATACTGGGACACGACGGCCGGCGAAGCCATGAAGGCCGCCGATGACAGCGGCAAGACCGAGAAGCTCGGCGCGCTCGGCCCCAAGGCGAAAGAGGAATGGTGGTTCCCGGAATACATGAAGGAGAAGTGCCCCGGCCTGCCGAACTGGGAGGCGCTCAAGGATCCGAAATGCGCCGAAGCCTTCTCGACGCCGGAAACCGCGCCCAAGGGCCGCTATCTCGGCGGGCCGACCACCTGGGGCGGCTTCGACGACGAGCGCGTCGAGGCTTTGGGCCTGCCGTTCGAAGTCGTGCATGCCGGCACCGATGCCGCGATGTTCGCCGAGCTTGAATCCGCCTATCAGCGCAAGGCGCCGATCATGCTCTGGATCTACTCGCCGCACTGGGCGACCGCCAAGTACAAGGGCGAGTGGATCGCGTTCCCGGAGAACACGCCGGAATGCTACACCGACCCGAAATGGGGTCTCAATCCGGACATGGCCTATGATTGCGGCAAGCCGCATGGCGAGATCTGGAAGTACGGCTGGGGCGGTATGAAGGACAAGTGGCCCGGCGCCTATAAGATCACCAAGGCCTACACGATCCCGGTCGACGACCTGAACGCACTCTCCGGCCAGGTCGACCTCGAGAACAAGACGATGGACGAGGTCGCCGACGCCTGGATCGCCAAGAACCAGAGCACGATCGACGGCTGGTCGAAGTAGCAGCCGGTGTAACGACGAGATCCGCGCCGGTCGGCAACTTCCGGCGCGGGTCTATGATTGGCGGGATGATGGCGGACAACGACAAGGTGAAGCTCGCCTGCCGGGGCGTGTGGAAGGTCTTCGGCCGCGGCGCCGAAGAGTTCATGGCGAACGATCCCACGCCCTCCTCCGAAGCGCTGCGCGCCGCGGGGTTGATGGCCGGCGTGCGCGACGTCTCACTCGACATCGGCGAGGGCGAGATCTTCATCGTCATGGGGCTCTCGGGGTCGGGCAAGTCCACCCTGCTCCGCTGCCTGTCTCGGCTGGTCGA
>JAYSFH010000079.1:3913-11388 GCA_041913405.1 Dongia sp.
GGTCTTCTTCGAAGGCAGCGATCTGATGCGCGCCACCGAGGCGGAGCTGATCGAGATCCGTCGCCACCGGATGGGCATGGTGTTCCAGCACTTCGCCCTGCTGCCGCATCTCTCGGTGCTGGACAACGTCGCCTTCCCGCTCGCGATCCAGAGCGTCCCCAAGCCGGAGCGCGAAGCCCGCGCCCGCGAGGTGATCGAGCTGGTGGGTCTCGGCGGGCGCGAGGCCGCCTTTCCGCGACAGCTCTCCGGCGGCCAGCAGCAGCGGGTCGGCATCGCCCGGAGTCTCGCAGTGAAGCCGGAGCTCTGGTTCCTGGACGAGCCGTTCTCGGCGCTGGATCCGCTGATCCGCGGCGAGATGCAGGACGAGCTCTTGCGCCTGCAGAGCGTGCTGAAGAAGACCATGATCTTCGTGACCCACGACTTCGACGAGGCGATCAAGCTCGCCGACCGGATCGCGATCATGAAGGACGGCTCGGTGATCCAGCTCGGCACACCCGAGCAGCTGGTCCTCGAGCCCGCCGACGACTATGTCGCCGCCTTCACCCGCAACGTCCAGCGCGCCAAGGTGGTGACGGCGCGCAGCGTGATGGGTCCGATCCGCAACACCAGCGTCCAGTACATCGTGCGCGCCACGGACAAGATCGCCGACATCGCGCCGGCGGTGATCGAGGCGGCCGGCCCGGTGCCGGTGATCGACGAGCGCGAGATGGTGGTCGGGAGTCTCGCGCCCCAGGCCATCATCGACACCCTGGTCGGCAAGGGGGTCCGTGTATAACCCGCACCCCAATCCCTACGCGCTGACGGATTACGGCAGCCGTCTGCGCGCCGCACCGCGCCTTCATTATCTGATCCTTTGGGCGGCGCTGGCCTTGATTGCGCTGGTGCTCTGGCTGCAGCCCGACCTCGCCGCCTGGGCGGTGAAGTATCCGCGCTCGGCCGTGGTGCCGATCGCGGCCTGGATCGGCGCCACGATGAAGTGGCTGATCGAGCATTTCCAGTTCTTGACCCGCGGCCTCGCCGCCGTCATCGACATTCCGCTGCAGATCGCCTTCGCGGTTCTCGCCAAGGGCTTCAGCATCTTCGGCATCGAGGTCCCGCGTCTCGCCTGGCTGGGTGTCGCGGGTGCCGCGGCAATCGCCGGCTATGCCTATGGCGGGATCCGGCTCGCCCTGGTCAGCGGGATCTGCTTCCTCTACATCGCGCTGTTCGGCCAGTGGGACAGCGCCATGCTGACCCTGGCGCTGGTGATCATCTGCGTGCCGTTCGGCGTCGCGCTCGGCCTCCTCTTCGGCATCCTCGCCTATCGTTCCAAGTGGCTCGACACCTGGTTCGTGCGGCCTTCGCTGGATCTCGCCCAGACCATCCCGGCCTTCGCCTATCTGGTGCCGATCCTGCTGCTGTTCGGCTCCGGCCCGGTGCCGGGCCTGATCGCGACCGCGATCTTCGCCTCGCCGCCGATGGTGCGCGCGACCAAGCTCGCCCTGGAGCAGGTCTCCGAGGACATCCAGTCCTTCGCCGACATGGCCGGTTGCACCCGGCGGCAGAAGCTCTGGCGCGTCATGCTGCCGACCGCGCGGCCGATGCTGATGATCGGCGTCAACCAGGTGATCATGATGACCCTCAACATGGTCATCATCTCCTCGATGATCGGCGCCGGCGGCCTCGGCTATGACGTGCTGCTGGCCTTGCGGGCGCTGAAGATCGGCGCCGGCCTGGAAGCCGGCCTCGCCATCACCGCGCTCGCCATCGCACTCGACCGGATCAGCGTCGCCGCCGCCTCCCAGCAGATCCGGCGTGAGACGCCGATCGGTGCGTCTTACGTGCAGCGCCACCCCTACCTGACCACCGCCATCGTCTGGCTTGTCGTGACGACGCTGCTCAGCCTGATCTTCCCCGCGGTCGGGAAGCTGCCCAAGGAGCTGACCCTCACCACCGGCCCGTTCTGGAACGCGTCAATGGAATGGATCAACATCCATCTCTTCGACTTGATCGATGCCGTCCGCACCTGGCTGCTGCTGAACGTCCTCAACCCCTTCAAGAGTTTCCTGAACGCGGTGCCCTGGATCACCTTCGTCGCCGCCGGCGCGCTGCTCGGCTATCAGCTGGCCGGCTGGCGCCTGGCGCTGCTCGCCGGTTCGATGCTGCTGTTCCCGGCCATCACCGGGCTCTGGGACAAGACCACGCTCACCATCTATCTCTGCACCATCTCCGCCTTCTTCTCCTGCCTGATCGGGATTCCGCTGGGTGCCTGGGCGGCACGCAACCCGACCATCGACAGGATCATGACCGTGATCGTCGATACGCTGCAGACCCTGCCGAGCTTCGTCTACCTGATCCCGGTGGTGATGCTGTTCCGGGTCGGCGACGTCTCGGCGATGATCGCCATCGTCGCCTTCGCGGTCGCCTTCGCGATCCGCTACACCACCGCCGGCATCAAGCAGGTCCCGCCCGACCTGATCGAAGCGGCGCGCGCCATGGGTTGCACGCCGCGACAGATCCAATGGCGCGTGCAGCTGCCGCTGGCGCTGCCGGCGATCATGCTCGGCATCAACCAGACGGTGCTGATGGCGCTGGCCATGCTGGTGATCACCGCCCTGGTGGGCACCCGGGACCTCGGCCAGGCCGTGTTTACCGCCCTCGCCAAGGCCGACGGCGGCGGTGGATTGGTGGCTGGTCTTGCGATAGCCTTCCTCGGTATTGTCGCCGACCGGCTGATCGTGGCCGGTGCCGGCCGGATGCGCCGGCGGATGGGGCTACCGGAGAGCTGACACCCGTGATCGAGACCGACCAGCTCAGCGTGCTGTCGAACCTGCGCCTGAACGACCGCCAGGGCCAGCTGCTGGAGCAGCTGCGGCGTCATCGCAGCGCAACGATCGCCGCCCTCGCCAAGGAGCTCGACGTCTCGACCGAGACGGTGCGGCGCGACGTGCGCTGGCTCGCCGCCAAGGGCCTGGTGGCCAAGAGCCACGGCAGCGTCGCCTGGCCCGACCGCCGCGAGGACCGGCCGCTGGAGCGCCGCCTGCTGGTCAACATGCCGGCCAAGCAAGCCATTGCAGCGGCGGTCGCGCGCGAGATCGCCGATGGCGAATCCCTTCTGATCGACACCGCCAGCACCAACATCTATGTCGCGGAAGCCTTGCAGGGGCACCGCGGCCTCACCGCCGTCACCAACTCGGCGCCGATTGCGCAGCGCCTCAGCCAGGGCCAGGGCAGCAAGGTGCTGCTGGCCGGCGGCGAGGTGCGGGCCGATGACAGCGCCGCCTTCGGCCCGTCCACCCTCGCCTTCCTCGAGCAGTTCCAGGTCGACACCGCAATCATCTCCGCCGCGGCGATCAACGCCGAGACCGGCGTCATGGACAACCATCTCTGCGAGGCCGAGGTCTGCCAGGCGCTGGTCCGCCATGCGCATCGCGTGATCCTGGCCGCCGACCAGACCAAGTTCTCGGCGCAGGGCCTGGTCGTCGCCTGCAAGTTCGACGATATCGATCTCCTGATCACCGACGGGCCGCCGCCGGCCGAGCTGGCGAAGCGTCTCGAAGCAGCCGATGTCGAGGTGCAGATTGCCGGGTGAAACCCCGGCGCTTTCCCGACGTTTCTCCCCACCTCGTCTATGGGGTGCCTGTCTCTCAGGCCTCGTCGCATTCGCGTCCATCTGGTCCGCCACAGCGGAGTCCCAAGAAATGCCAGCATCAGCATCCATCGCCCATCCCGAGCTCTGGCCGGAGGCGCGCAGCACCGGCCTGGTCGATCCGCAGACCGAGGCCTTCATCACCGACCTGATGGCGAAGATGTCGCTCCGCGAGAAGGTCGGGCAGATGATCCAGGGCGACATGGAGGCCACGGTCCCGGAGGACCTGCGCCAGTATCCGCTGGGCTCGGTGCTGGCCGGCGGCAACACGGCGCCGCCCAACTACAAGGACGACAACGTCGCGATCGACGTCTGGATCCGCACCACGGCGGCCTATCACGCCGTCGCCATCGAGGCGCGGCCGGGCCATGTGCCGATCCCGCTGATCATGGGCGTCGATTCCGTGCACGGCGCCTCGAACTTCACCGGCGCCACGGTCTTCCCGCACAATATCGGCCTCGGCGCCGCGCGCGATCCGGAGCTGATCGCCGAGATCGCCGCCGTGACCGCGACCGAGACCGCGGCCTCCGGCTTCGACTGGGCTTTCGGACCGGCGGTCTCGGTGCCGCAGGACGACCGCTGGGGCCGCACTTTCGAGGGCTATTCCGAGCGTCCGGAGATCGTCGCCGAATACGCCGCCGCCTATGTGAAGGGTCTGCAGGGCGCAGCCGGCACCACCCGGATCCAGGACGGCAAGGTCGCGGCCTCGGCCAAGCACTACCTCGCCGACGGCGGCACCCGGGACGGCGTCGACCAGGGCGATGCGCCGATATCCGAGCAGGAGATGATCGATCTCCATGCACCAGGCTATGTCGCCGCCGTCAATGCCGGCGCCATGACGGTGATGGCGAGCTTCTCCTCCTGGAACGGCGCCAAGATGCATGGCAACAAGAGCCTGCTGACCGACATCCTCAAGGGCCGGCTCGGCTTCGACGGCTTCATCATCGGCGACTGGAACGCGCACAGCCAAGTGCCGGGCTGCACCGGCGGCGACTGCCCGGTGGTCTTCAACGCCGGCCTCGACATGGCGATGGCGCCGCACCGCTGGAAAGAGCTGTTCGACAACACGGTGAAGGAAGCGGAGGACGGCACCATTCCGCTGGCACGGGTCGATGACGCCGTACGTCGTATCCTGCGCGTCAAGGTGAAGCTCGGCCTGTTCGATCCGGCCCGGCCCGGCATCGACGGCAGGAAGCTGGCGACGCCGGAGCACCGCGCCGTTGCGCGGCGCGCGGTGCAGGAATCGATCGTGCTGCTGAAGAACAACGGCAACCTGCTCCCCATTCGCCCGAACAGCCGCGTGCTGGTCACCGGCACCCATGCCGACGACATCGGCCTGCAATCCGGCGGCTGGACCATCTCCTGGCAGGGCCGCGGCGGCCACAACGAGGACTTCAAGCAGGGCGCCAGTCTCTGGGCGGGGCTCAAATCGGCGATCGAGGCGGCCGGCGGCAGCGCGACCTTGAGCAGCGACGGCACGTTCACCGGCGCGAAGCCCGATGTCGCCATCGTGATCTTCGGCGAGCAGCCCTATGCCGAGCATGTCGGCGATATCGGCCGCATCGACTTCTCCGCTTCCGACAGGAGCGGCCTCGAAGCGCTGAAAGGCCTGAAGGTGCAAGGCATCCCGACCGTCGCGGTCTTCCTCTCCGGCCGGCCGCTCTGGGTCAACCCGGAGATCAACCAGTCGGATGCCTTCGTCGCCGGCTTCCTGCCCGGCACCGCGGGCGAAGGCGTCGCCGACGTGCTGGTGGCTAGAGCCGACGGCACGCCGAACAAGGACTTCCACGGCAAACTGAGCTTCAGCTGGCCGAAGCGGCCGGATCAGGCGGTGCTCAATGTCGGCCAGCCGGACTATGACCCGCTCTTCGCCTATGACTATGGCTTGCGATATGGCGACCGCGTGACCGTGCCGCAGCTCGATGAGACGCCGAGCGCGGCTGCGGCGATGAACATCGCGACCTACTACACCCCGGGCAAGCTGGTCGACCCCTGGACCTTCAAGAGCCTCGGCGATGTCGCGAGCCAGGCGGTCGACAGCGCCGACCGCCAGGAGGGCGCGCTGCGCTTCATCTTCACCGGCCATGGCACGGTGCGGATCATCGGGCCGGCCGTCGACTTGAGCGCCCAGGCCGGCAAGAGCCTGCGGATCGACTACCGCGTCGATTCAGCGCCGAAGGAACGCGTGAGCGTGATGATGGGCGGCAAGGGCGCGCCGGTCGACATCACTGAGCTCTTCGCCAACAGCCCGTTGGGCGCCTGGACCAGCCTGATGGTACCGCTGGCCTGTTTCGAGGCGGCGGGCGCCGATCTCGGCAGCGTCTCGACGCCCTTCCTGCTGGAGAATCATGGCGCCTTCACCCTCTCGATCACCGGGATCCGGCTCGACGATTCGGTCGGCGACGCGAAATGCCCGGGGATCGTCGCCACGCAGTAACAAGCTCGCCGGCATCTTGTAAGTCGTCATTGCCGGGCTTGACCCGGCAATCTCGCACCGCAAGGCACCAGATGCCCGGGTCAAGCCCGGGCATGACGAGTTTGGGGTGAAGCTAGCGCGCACCCTCGAGCACGAGCACGTCGTTCGGGGTGAAGCTGACGACCACCGGTGCACCGCGCTGCGGCGGGACGGCGCTCGGGTTGTTGAAAGTGTCGAGCGAGATCGCGTTGTCTTCGATCCTGACCCGGACCCGCACCACCGAGCCCAAAAAGCTGACGTCGTCGATCGTGCCTTCGAGCCGATTCCGGGCGGCACCATTGGCCGCGCCGCCATGGCCGTTCTCCAGCACCGCCGCCTCGGGGCGCAACGCCACCGAGCAGGCATCGCCGGGGCTGGCCTGGAACAGCTTGCGCGACGCGACGATCTCGCTCTTGCCGATCTGGATCCGCCCCGAGGCCGCGTCCAGCACCCTGCCCTTGAGAACGCTCAAGGTACCGACGAAATTGGCGACGAAGGGAGTCGCCGGGTTGTTGTAGACCTCGAAGGGCGTCCCGACCTGCTCGGCGCGGCCCTCGTTCATCACGACCACACGGTCGGACATCGAGAGCGCCTCTTCCTGGTCGTGGGTGACGAAGATCGTGGTGATGCCGAGCGCCCGCTGCAGCGTGCGAATCTCCTCGCGCAGCGAGACGCGGATCTTGGCGTCGAGCGCCGAGAGCGGCTCGTCCAGCAGCAGCACCTTCGGCTTCTGCGCCAGGGCCCGGGCCAGCGCCACGCGCTGCTGCTGGCCGCCGGAGCATTGGTAGGGATAGCGGTCGGCGAGATGCGGCAGCTTGATCATGTTCAGCATTTCATCGACACGTGATTTGATCTCCGCGGCGGAGCGTTTCGCGACCTTGAGGCCGAAGGCGACGTTCTCGGCGACCGTCATGTTGGGGAACAGCGCATAGGCCTGGAACACCATGCCGACATTGCGCTGGTTGGGCCTGAGGCTGGTCACGTCCTTGCCGTCGATCCGGATCACGCCGGAGGTCGGGCTCTCGAATCCCGCCACCATGCGCAACACCGTGGTCTTGCCGCAGCCCGACGGCCCGAGCAGCGACAGGAACTCGCCGCCCTCGATGCCGAGGGTGAAGCCCTTGACGACGACGTTGACGCCGAACTGCTTGCGGACGTCGTTGATCTCGAGAAACGCCATGTTACTCCTCGTTCGCGCTCAGGTCGCGCGCTTCAATTGTCGCGCCCGCCCGAACACATTGATCAGGCCCATGCAGGCCCAGGTGATCAGGAAGGCGATGATCGCCAGTGCCGAAGGCTCATAGGCCCGGTTGGCGCCGATCAGCTGCAGATAGGGACCGAAGGCCGGCCGGTTGAGCAGGCTCGCCATGGTGAACTCGCCGATGACGATGG
>JAYSFH010000080.1:0-3469 GCA_041913405.1 Dongia sp.
TGTCGACGAAGAGGGCGAGGTCTTTCTCCCGGACCTGCGCCAGCATGAAGGAGCGGAAGGGTGCCACGCTTCGGGTGAAGGCCTGTTCCTCGGTGATCTGCTCGTCCATCAGCGGCTTGACGCCGTTGGTGTAGGCCTGCTCGAAGGTCGGCGCCATCACGAAGGCGGTGAGGAACATGGCGAGGCTCACCATCACCATGTTGGGCGGCGTGCCGGTGGCGCCGATCGCCGAGCGCAGGATCGACAGCGGGTGAACGAGGTCACCATCACCAGGATGCCGGGCGCCAGGCTCAAGATCGTCATCAGCGCGACCAGCTGGATCACCTTGCCGGTGAAGGCGCCGCGCTCGCCCGGCCCCATGTCCAGGGTGACGCTCTGGGCCAGCGCCGGATGGATCAGCAGCAGCAGGGCGCCGAGCCCGAAGGCGCCGGTGAAGACCCAGGCGGCGATGCGCAGCCTTTTCATTGGCTGCTCTCCTCTTTCGGCGCGGCTTCCGCCTTGACCAGGGCCTTGAAGCTCTCCTTGAAGCTCTGCCGCGTCTTGGGATCGCCGACGATGCCGGATTCGACCAGCGTGTTGGTGTTCGGCCCGATCAGCACCAGATGCTCGACCTCGTCGCGGCGCACCAGGACCAGGCGATGCTTCGGTCCCAGGAAGGCGGTCTCGACGATGCCGAGCCGCTTGCCCTTGCCGGCGACCGCACTGCCGCTGATGCCCGAACGCTTCAGCACCCAGCCCAGCGCCAGCACCAGGCCGAGCACGAAGATCAGGACCAGAATGAAACGGAGATAAGTGTCGAATTCCATGAGGTGCTGCGTTGACTCTTATTATTGATCGTCATGGTCCGCGAAGGCGGACCATCCACGAGTTTCTATCGAGTGACTCATGCAAACTCGCGGATGGTCGGCCTGCGCCGACCATGACGAGACATTAGAATCCGACAACAGCAAGACCCGCATGCTCACCCGTCCGACCGCTCGCTGCGATAGGCGACCTGGGCGCGCAGTCGCCGGTCGGCCTGCTGCAGGTCGAGCGCCAGGTTCACGTTGCGCTTCCGCAAGGTCAGCTCCAGGTGATTGAGCGCTTCCACCAGATGCTCCAGGCGCGGCAGCAGCGGATTCGGCCGCTCGACCTCTTCCTTGTCGTGCAGCGCATCGGTCAGCACGGCGATCTTCAGCGCCAGCACGTCGAGCTCGACGATCTGCCCGGCCTCGGCCAACTGCTGCGCGCCTTCGATCATGGCGGCCAGCTGGTCGATCGATTCTTCCAGTTGATGTCCCGTCGCGGTCATCGCACCGCTCCTCCTTCAATACTGGCTGCTTCGGCGCCGGGATCTGCGTCGTCCATGCCGCTGCGGCCGTCCAGCACCTTGCCGTTCAGGCGATAGAGATAGGAGAGGATCTCGGCGACGGCGGCCAGCGCATCGGTCGGGATCACGCTGTCGACCTCCAGGGTCGAGAGGATCTGGGCGAGATCGGCATCCTCGCGCACCGGAATCCCGCGCTCGAAGGCGATCTGCAGGATCTGCTCGGCGACGGCGCCCTTGCCCGTGGCGGCCACCCGCGGCCCGGCCTTGGGATCCAGCTTGCCGCCCTTCTTGTAGTCGAGCGCGATCGCGATCGGCGCCCTGGGCTTGGGATCGCCCCAGCGCGGCCGCGCCGGGCCGATCGGGTCCTCGGGCCCGGAGGACGGACTCGATCCCTGTTTACTTTTGTCGCGGTCGGAAGAGGCCATGGAAGCTCCCTTTTGCCGCCGCAGCATCGCATCGCTTGCTTAATGCCGGGTTAATGGCGGGGTGGAGGTTGCCAGCAAAACCCCGTCGAATCAAAGGCTTCCCGGGTGGCAGTGCTAAGCCCCGGA
Organism: Dongia sp.; assembly: GCA_041913405.1. GTDB lineage: Bacteria > Pseudomonadota > Alphaproteobacteria > Dongiales > Dongiaceae > Dongia. The sequence continues at coordinate 1,861 of JAYSFH010000080.1, forward strand.
TTTAGCGCAAAATTTGCCTAGCATTTTAGGCAAATTAACGGGCCGTTAAGGGGTTCGGCGCATGATGCCGGCGAACGCGCAAAGGCTGCGGCGACCGGGATTCGATGGACCTCTTCAAGATACCACTCTTTCAGCGCCTGACCGAGCGGATGAACTGGCTCGGCGCCCGCGAGAAGGTGATCGCCACCAACATCGCCAATGCCGACACGCCCCAGTACCAGCCGAAGGACGTGGTGCCGTTGGATTTCGGCGACCACCTGAAGAAGCTGGCCGCGGTCGAGCCGGAGCGCACCAACCCCAAGCATATCGCCGGCACCATCCCGGCCGCCGACCCGGTGGATTCCAAGAAGCAGAAGAAGACCTATGAGACGGCGCCCGCCGGCAACTCGGTCGTGCTCGAGGAGCAGATGATGAAGCTCTCGCAGACCCAGGCGGATTACAGCCAGATCACAAATCTCTATCGCAAGCATGTGGACATGCTGAAGACCGCGATCGGTCGCGGCGTGTAAACTGGGAGACCGCGTATGGACCTCATGGAATCGTTGATGATCTCCGCCGCCGGCATGCGGGTGCAGGGCGAGCGGCTCCGGGTCATCTCGGAGAACATCGCCAACGTCGATTCGGTCTCGGAAGTCCCGGGCGGCGATCCCTATCGCCGCAAGACCATCACCTTCAAGAACGCGCTCGACCGCGAGATGGGCGTCAATCTGGTCAAGGTGAAGAAGGTCGGCCTGGATCCTTCGGAATTCACCCGCAAATACGATCCCGGCAACCCGGCGGCCGACAAGTCCGGCTATGTGAAGCTGCCGAACGTCAACGCGCTGATCGAGATGAACGACATGCGCGAGGCGCAGCGTTCCTACGAAGCGAACCTGAAGGTGATCGAAGTTTCGCGCGGCATGCTCCAGCGCACCATCGATCTTCTTCGCTGAGGAATAGGCAATGGCCAACACCACGATCAACAATGCCGTCGCCGCCTATGCCAATGCTGCCAAGGCATTGACCGGCGCGGTCGATGGCGACAACGGCGCCGCGACGGCGGCCGGCGAGACCTTCGGCGACCTCTTGCAGAAGGCTGCCACGGACTCGGTCAAGACCGGTGCCGAATCGGAAAAGCAGTCCTTGCTCGCGACCGCCGGCAAGGCCAATGTCACCGATGTGGTGACGGCGGTCTCCGCGGCGGAAGTGACCCTCCAGGCGGTCACCGCCGTCCGCGACAAGGCGGTCGCCGCCTACCAGGAAATCCTGCGGATGCCGATCTGATTTTTCTTCGTCATGCGCGGGCTTGACCCGCGCATCTCGTGCCGCGCTGTGGCGCAAGATTGCCGGGTCAAGCCCGGCAATGACGTCTCTGGAAGGGACCAACGAGCCAACCATGGATGAAGCGGCGCTTCTGGAAGTCAGCCGGGACGCGGTGATCGTGGTGCTGAAGATCGGCACGCCGATCATGCTGATCTCGCTCATCGTCGGCCTGGTCATCTCGCTGTTCCAGGCCCTGACCCAGATCCAGGAAGCGACCCTGACCTTCGTGCCGAAGATCCTGGTGGTCTTCGTCTCACTCCTGCTGCTGGCGCCCTTCATGCTGCATGTGCTGGTGGACTTCACCGAG
>JAYSFH010000080.1:3479-11280 GCA_041913405.1 Dongia sp.
TTGGAATCGCTGCTGAACGGCAGCATCTTCCAGTTCTTCATGGTGTTCTGCCGCGTGGGCTCCGCGGTCATGCTGCTGCCCGGCTTCGGCGAGGCCTATGTGCCGCCGCGGGTGCGGCTGGTCTTCGCGCTGATGTTCAGCCTCGCCCTGATGCCGATGCTGGCCGACAAGGTCCCGGTTCTTCCCGCCGATCTCGACCGCTTCGTCATGGCGCTCACCAGCGAGATCTTCATCGGCCTGTTCTTCGGCAGTCTCTGCCGCATCTTCATGATGGCGGTGCTCTCGGCCGGCAGCATCATCGCCTTGCAGACCGGCATCGCCAACGCGCTCTCGGTCGACCCTACCACCGCCCAGCAGGCCGCGGTCACCGGCAACTTCCTGGTGGTCGTGACCCTGGTGCTGATCTTCGCGACCGGCCTCGACCATACCAGCCTGCAGGCCCTGGTCGGCACCTATGCGGTGATGCCGCCGGGCCGCCTTCCGCCCTTGGGCGACTTCGCCAACTTCGATGCCCGCGCCGTCGCCGACAGCTTCACGCTGGCGATTCAGATGTCGGCGCCGTTCCTGGTCTACGGCCTGGTCTTCACCGGCGCCATGGGCCTGCTCGCGCGCCTGATGCCGACCCTGCAGGTCTTCTTCGTCGCCATGCCGGCGCAGCTGCTGATCGGCCTCGGCCTGCTGGCGGTCACGCTGTCGTCGATGATGATCTGGTTCCTCGACAGCTACGAGCGCCAGCTGGCGCCGTTCCTGCCTTAGCTGAGCGTCGCCGATGGCCGCCGACGACGACTCACAAAAGACCGAAGACCCAACCGGGCGAAAACTCCAGGAAGCGCGGGAGCAGGGCCAGGTCGCGAAGTCGCAGGAGGTCAACAACCTCCTGATGATCCTCGCCCTGACCATCTCGGTCATCGTGTTCGGCGGCTCGATGGCGCGCGACATCGTCAACATGTCGCTGCCCTTCATCGAGACCCCCGACATGGTGCCGACCGACCTCGGGCACCTGACCACCATGGGCTGGAAGCTGCTGGGGATGGTGCTGCTGGCCGGGGCGGCGCCGCTGGTACTGGCCTTGTTCGCCGCCTTCTTCGCCGGCTATCTCCAGTTCGGCCTGCTGCTCTCCAGCGAGAGCCTGATGCCGAGCCTGGAGAAGATCTCGCCGCTGGCGGGCCTCAAGCGCATCTTCTCGCTCCGCTCCTTCGCCGACTTCATCAAGGGCCTGCTGAAGCTCGCCATCGTCGGCGGCATCGTCTATGCGGTGGTCACGCCGTCGGTCGGCGACCTGCACAAGCTGATCGGCATGGAGATCGTCCAGGTCCTCGGCGTCATCACCGACCTCCTGGCCCGGCTGCTTCTCACCGTGTTCTCGGCGATGGTGGTGATCACCGCGCTCGACGTCTTCTACCAGCGCTACGAGCACATCAAGGGTCTGCGCATGTCGCGCCAGGAGATCAAGGACGAGATGCGCGAGAGCGAAGGCGATCCCATGGTGAAGGGCCGCCTGCGCCAGCTCCGCATGGAGCGCGCGCGCAAGCGCATGATGGCCGAGGTGCCGAAGGCCGACGTGGTCGTCACCAACCCGACGCATTACGCCGTGGCGCTGAAATACGACGCCCAGATGGCCTCCCCGAAGGTGGTGGCCAAGGGCGTCGACAAGGTGGCGCAGAAGATCCGCGAGATCGCCAAGGAAAACGATGTGCCGGTGGTCGAGAACCCGCCGCTTGCCAGGGGCCTCTACGCCGCGGTCGAGGTCGACCAGGAAATCACCCCGGAATTCTACAAGGCCGTCGCCGAGGTCATCGGCTACATCTACCGCCTGAAGCGGAAAAGACTCTAGCCGCCGCAAAAGGAAAAAGGCCGCCCGGATCTCCGAGCGGCCTTTTTTAGTCGAGGCTGACGCTTAGACGTCGCGATGCTTGCCGCCGATCATCGCGGCATAGCTGGCCACGAAGGCGCCGAACAGCATGGCGATGAACGACCAGAGGGCGAGACCGGCTGCGGCCTTGCGCGCCGCATCGGCGGCTTCCTTCGCCTTGACCGCGGCTTCGTCCATGGTGGCCTTCGCCTTCGCGATCGTGTCGTCCACCCGCTTTTCCGCTTCCTGCTGCGACAGACCGGTCCGCTGCGCCACGAGCTGGGCGATGTAGGTCTTGTCTTCCGGCGCCAAGGTCAGAGTGCCGTCCTTGAAGCTCTGCGCCGCGATATGCAGGACCTGCGATCGATCCGCGTTCAGCTCTTCCGGCGCGCCGGAGGTCGGCCCAGCGAAAGGCTGGGTCATCGGCACGGGCGTCGTGGTGGTGCCCGTCGTCGTTCCGGTCGTACCCGTGGTCGTGCCGTCGGTCCCGGTGGACGTTGCCGCGGCGCCGGCCGGGGGCGTCGCACCCGCCGGACGGAACAGCAGATCGACGTAATAGTCCATCGGACCGCCGCCGCGCGGGCCGGGGCCGGCCATCCGCTGTGCGCCGTCCATCATAGCGGGGCCTGCCGCGGCAACCGCCGCACCGGCGCCGCCGATCGCAGCCGCACCGACTTCGGCCGTGCCGCGTGCAACATGGCCGGCCGCCGAGGCGACCAGGGCGATGCTGACCAGCGTGCCGAGCGCCCAGGTGACGAAGCCATGCGCGGTATCGCGGAAGTAGACTTCATCGCCGTGCAGGTTGGCCCACTTGGTGCGCAAGCGGCCGGCGAGATAACCGCCGAGGCCGAAGGCCGCGACCTCGATCACGATCGACCAGACGATGACACCGATGCCGACGGCCTGCGCCGACGCACCTTCATTGGGCCAAGGCGAGACCGAGATCAGGCCGAGTCCGGCGCCGAGCGTCATCAGAATCATCGCCATCGCGGCGGCAGCGATGCCGCCGGCAACGATGGCGCCCCATGAGACGCCGGAGAAGCGCGACTCCACGCCCGTCGGTTCGGAAACATAGGCTGGAGTAGCGGTTAGGTCGGCCATCGTGTGGTCCTTTGTGTTCGAGATCTAACGCCAGAAGATCGCCAGCAGAATGATGATCGGCAGCGGAATGCCCAGCATCCAGAGCAGCAGTCCTTTACCCATACCCATGATGTCACCTCTTGCTTGAACAGGGGTCTACGCTCGGAATAAGCGGCGCAGGGAAGGTTGGTTCCGCACCGATGCGGCGTGGAATACCGTCATGCGCGCCGCGGTAAACTCGTCTAAACTCCGGCCGGTTCGTGAGCAGTCGGGATTCGGGGGTCATGAGGGCAGGGGTTTGGCAAGCAACGCAGCGGCGGGCACAGGCTGCGCTCATCCTGCTGCTGCTCTCGTCCGGCACTGCTCTGGCCCAGGACGAGCCGAGCTGGTTCGCCCGCAATTCCTGGGCGGCCGGCCCCGTCGCGGTGCTGCTGCTGCTGGCCGGCGCCGGCACCGCGCTCGCCTTGGCCAGGGCCGGGCGCCGCCGCGATCTCCTGATGCAGAGCTTCGACACCTCCGGCCAGGCGCGGCAGCTGGTCGGCCCCAACGGCCGCATCATCTTCGCGAATGCCGCCTATCGCCGGATCTTCGCCAATCACAACGTGCCGCTGCCGGAGGCGCTGGAGGCGTTGGTCGAGCCCGGCTCGACTTCGGCCGAGCTCCTGCGCCAGCTGCCGCGCACCATCGCCGAGGCCGGCCGCGGCCGCGCCGAGCTGCAGGTGAAGTTCCGCGATGGCGAGCTCGACTGGTTCGACGTCCAGGCACAGCGCCTCAAGGGCGGCGACCACCACGTGCTCTGGAGCTGCGACATCGTCACCACCCAGCGCCAGATCGAGGAATACATCCGGAGCGACCACGAGAAATTCGCCGACCTCATCGAGCACGCGCCGATCGGCTTCTACTCGGTCGATGAGAAGGGCGACTTCCTGTTCGTCAACTCGACCCTGGCCGGCTGGCTCGGGCTGCAGGCCGAGCCTGGTGGGCATTTTCCGCAGAAGCTGCACGACATCCTGGCCGATCCGATCGCCGGGACCGCGCCGCCCTTCAGCCCGTTCGGCGATCCCGCGGCGCGCGGCGGCGAAGTGACTTTGCGCGGACCGAACGGCCGCGCCTTCCAGGCCTTCATCCGCTTCGAAACCGTCTCCGCGCCGACCGCCGGCGACGGCGAGCGCGGCCAGCCTAAGCTCCGCACCCGCTCGGCGGTCCACGACCTCACCCGCGAGCGCGCGCTGGAGCAGGCGGTCCGCTCCTCCGAGCAATACTTCAAGCGCTTCTTCGAGGAGGCGCCGACCGGCATCGCGCTGATCGACGCCTCTGGCCGGGTCGAGCAGGCGAACGAGGCGCTGGTCCAGCTTCTCGCCGGCGCCGACTGGCGCTCGAAATCGCTGATGGAGCTGATCCATACCGACGATCGCCCGGCCTATGCCCGGCACTTCGCGGAAGTCATCCGGCACGGCAAGGCGCCGCCCTTGACCGTGCGGGTCTCCGGCGGCGAACGGCCGCGCTATGTCACCATCTTCGCCTCACGGCGCGAGGACAGCGCCGGCTCGCCCGGCTGCATCGCGCATTTTGTCGATTCGACCGAACAGCGCCGGCTGCAGGAGCAGTTCGCCCAGTCGCAGAAGATGCAGGCGGTCGGCTTGCTGGCGGGCGGCATCGCCCATGACTTCAACAACCTGCTGACCGCGATGATCGGCTTCTGCGATCTGCTGCTGCTGCGCCACCGCGCCGGCGACCAGTCCTTCGCCGACATCATGCAGATCAAGCAGAATGCCAACCGCGCCGCCAACCTGGTGCGCCAGCTGCTGGCTTTCTCGCGCCAGCAGACCCTGCAGCCCCGTGTGCTCGACGTGACCGACGTGCTGGGCGAGCTCTCGCATCTGCTGCGTCGCCTGATCGGCGAGAATATCGAGCTCAACATGATCCACGGCCAGGATCTGAAGCCGGTCCGCGCCGATGCCGGCCAGCTCGAGCAGGTGATCATCAACCTGGCGGTGAATGCCCGCGATGCCATGCCGATGGGCGGCAAGCTCACCATCAAGACCCAGAACGTGCAGACCACCGAGATCATGCAGCGCGGCGCCGACGTGATGCCGCCCGGCTCCTATGTGATGCTGGAGATCTCCGACACCGGCACCGGCATTCCGAAAGATATCCTGGACCGCATCTTCGAGCCCTTCTTCTCGACCAAGGAGGTGGGGTCGGGGACCGGTCTCGGCCTCTCCACCGTCTACGGCATCGTGCGCCAGACCGACGGCTTCGTCTTCGTGGACAGCGAGGTCGGCCGCGGCGCCACCTTCCGCATCTACCTGCCCGAGCATGCCAGGGTGCCCGGCGAGGCCACCCAGCGTCTCGCCGGCGGCGACGAGGACCGCCGGGACTTGACCGGCATCGGCACCGTGCTGCTGGTCGAGGACGAGGATGCCGTGCGCCTGTTCAGCGCCCGCGCGCTCCGCAACAAGGGCTACAAGGTCCTGGAGGCCCGCAGCGGCGAGGCGGCGCTGGAGATCGTCACCGAGCATATGAAGGACATCGACCTGGTCATCAGCGACGTGGTGATGCCGCGCATGGACGGCCCGACCCTGATCAAGGAGCTCCGCACCCGCCGCCCCGACATCCGCGTCATCTTCATCTCCGGCTACGCCGAAGACGCGTTCAGGAAACGCGTCGACGCCGGTGAGGAAGCGCATTTCCTGATGAAGCCCTTCACCTTGAAACAGCTCGCGGCCAAAGTTAAAGAAGTGCTGCCCTGATTTAAGCCGTCATCGCCGGGCTTGACCCGGCGATCTCTCTCCGCATATGGCGCGAGATGCCCGGGTCAAGCCCGGGCATGACGATCGATTTGGCCGGCGCCCACCGCGCGCTCCAGCGTCGCCAGCAGCAGATCCTTGTCCACCGGCTTCCGGATCAGCGCGAAGGCGTCGGCCTCGCGCAGGGCGGCGTCGGTCAGGCTCTCGCTGAACGCCGAGCAGATCAGGCAGGGGAGATCCGGCCGCACCGCCTTCACCGCCGCCAGCAGTTCCAGCCCGCTCATCTCCGGCATGTTCTGGTCGCTGATCAGCGCGTCCCAGGTTGCGGGCAGCTCGCGGAAATCTTCCAGCGCCTCCTTGGCGCGCGTGTAAGGCACCACTTCGAAGCCGAGCCGCTCCAGCAGCAGGTGCATCATGTCGCAGAAGTCGGCGTCGTCATCGACCAGCAGGATGCGCCGCCGCGGCCGCGCCGCCGCCGGCCCCCCTGCAATCGCCCCCGGAATCGACTGCGCCAGCGGGATCGCGATCTCGATCCGCGGCAGCACGATCTCGATCGCGGTGCCTTCGCCCTCGCGGCTCTGCGCGATCAGCGCCGCGCCATGCGCCAGAGCGATGCCGCGCACCACCGCGAGCCCGAGCCCGGTGCCCTGGCCCTTCTCCTTGGTGGTGAAGAAGGGCGTGAAGGCCTGCTGCAGCAGCGCCGCGTCCATGCCGAAGCCGGTGTCGCGCACGATCAGCGAGACATGCGGCGCCGCGGGATCGCAGCTGCCGGCGACCGCGATCGCCATGCCCGCGCTGTCGGTCCAGACCGTAACCGCCTCGCTCCCGCTCGAATCCCGGAGCTTCATCGCGATCTCGGCGCTCAAGCGCGTGCGCCGGATCTGCACCGTCACGCTGCCCGGCCGGCCGCGGAGCGCATCCTGCGCGTTGATGCAGAGGTTGAGCAGCACCTGGCCCAGCTGGTCGCGATCCGCCTCGACCACCGCGTCGGGATCGGCGTTCTCGCAGCGGAAATCGACCGCGCTCGACGCACTGGCGAACATCAGCTCCTCGATCTCGCCCAGGAGTTCCGAGAGATGGAAGCGCCGCCGCGTCATCTTGGTGCGCCGGGTGAAGGTCAGGATCTGCTCGACCAGTGCCCGGCCGCGCCGCCCCGCGGTCAGGATCCGCTGGGCGTAGCGCGCGGCCGGGTGTTCTCCGGCATCCTCGACGATGAACTGCGCATAGCCGCGGATGGCGCCCAAGAAGTTGTTGTAGTCATGCGCGACGCCGCCGGCGAACTGGCCGAGTGCCTCCAGCTTCTTCGATTCCTGGCTCTGGGTCTCCAGCCGCAGCCGCTCCTCCTCGTGGCGCCGCCGCTCGGTCACGTCGGCGATCGAGCCGATCATGCCGGAGAAGGCGCCGCTTGCGTCGAAGCGCGGCACCGCTTCCACCATCACCCAGAACTCGGTGCCGTCCAGCCGGCACAGCCGGTGCTCGCTGCGGAAGACCACGTGCGCGGCGACCGCGGCGCGCCAGCGCGCATGCAAGGCGGCGCGGTCCTCCGGATGCACCGCGGCGACCCAGCCGTCGCCCAGGGTCTGGGTCCGCGACAGCCCGGTCATCTGCACCCAGACGCCGTTCGAATAGGTGTTGCCGCCGTTGGCATCGCTCTCGAAGATCGCGACCGGCAGCGCTTCGACCAGCTCGCGATAGCGCCGCTCGCTGATCGCGAGGCCCATGGTCTTTGCCGCCACCTGGCGCCGGAGGCTGCGGTTCCAGGTCACCAGCAGCAGCGCGCCGATCGCCGCCGCCGCCAGCATCCAGGCGAGGAAACGCAAGGCCGGGTTGTCCCACAGCGATTCCACCGGCCGCCCGATCCACTTCTCCTCGATCGCCGCGCGCTCGGCCGGCCGGATCCGGGTGAAGCCGGCGGCGATGAAATCGCGCAGCGCGCCGTCTTCCTTGCGCACCGCCCAGACCGCGGGCTTGGTGAACAGCGTCGGCGTCAGCTTGAACTCGCCCTGCAGGTTGAGCTTGTAGAGCCGCCGGATGCCGGCGGCGCGGCCGCTGCAGAAGACGTTGGTCTCGCCGCGCGCCGCCGCGACGAACAGCGAGTCCCAGTCGGGATAGACCTTGA
>JAYSFH010000081.1:0-4616 GCA_041913405.1 Dongia sp.
TGTAGATCCAGATCATCGGCAGCGGATACCAGCCGAGACGATAGGTGTGGCCGTCGTAGTTGCTGAGCAAGGTCGGCTGCGACGCCTTGATCACGTCGTCCTTCACCAGGCCGTCGAGATTCTGGAGATAGCCGAGCCAGACGCTCTCCATGTGATAGATGCCGTTCCACAGGAACTGGATGTCCGGCGCGTTGCCTGCGGCCGCCGCGGTCTGGAACTGCGAGATCACGACCGCGGTGTCCTGCAGCATCGGCTTGACGGTGGCGGCGGTGTAGCGCTTCACCACTTCGTCGACATAGCCCTGCAGGCCGGGCAGCTCCTGCTCGCCCCACCACCACATGGTCATCTCCTCGGCAGCGCGGGCGCGCCAGGCCGGGAACGCACTGCCGGCGAGAGCGCCGGCGCCGAGCGCCGCAGAAGCCTGCATCAGCCGGCGGCGCGAAAATTCTGTTGTCTTGGTCATGGTTCGTGCCTTCCTGTTGGTTCTTGTTTCAAAACGTCGTCATCAAGCCGCCATCGACCACCAGCAGCTGGCCGGTCATGTAGCGGCAATAAGAAGAGGCGAGGAAGATCACCGTGCCGGAAACGTCCTCGGGGAAGCCGGTGCGGCGCAGCGGGATCTTGCCGCGCTTCACATACCATTCGATGAAGTCGGGCGTTTCCGTCTCGTCGACGCCGTTGACGAAGGACATCGGCGTCCGCATGAAGCCCGGCGCCACCGCATTGACCAGGATGTTGTGCGGCCCGAGTTCCACCGCCATCGACTGGGTATAGGCGATGATCGCGCCCTTGGCGGCGTTGTACGACCCGACCTCGCCCGACGAGGCGAAGCCCTGGATCGAGGCGACGCTTATGATCCGCCCCTGCCTCTTCGCCACCATATGCGGCGCGACCAGCTTGGAGCCCATGAAGACGGACTCAAGGTTGATCGCGATGGTGCGCCGCCAGTTTTCCAGCGTGTCATTGAGGATGGTGAGCGACGGCGGATTGATCGCCGCATTGTTGACCAGCACGTCGATCTTGCCCTGCTTGGCGACGACGTCGGCGACGATCTTGCCGTAGGTCTCGTAATCCGTGACATCGAGCCGATAGGGCATCGCCTTGTGGCCGGACGCGGTGATCTCCGCCGCGGTCTTCTCCAGGGTATCGGCATTGCGCTCGAGCAGCGCCACGGTCGCGCCTTCGGCCGCCATCTCGAGCGCGATCGAGCGCCCGAGCCCCTGCCCGGCGCCGGTGACGATGCAAACCTGATCCTGCAGCAACGCCATTATGCCTCGACCTGTTCGATGCCGTTTTCCGGCATTCTGGAACTTGTTCTGAGATGATGGACAATACTATGCTGCCGGTGAAATCGGCGGTCAAGCCGTGCGGAATCAGGGAGATAGGAATCATGACGGCGCCGCGGAGTCTGTCGACCCTCACCAATCTCGGCCATGCCCTCGACCACCCGGAAGCGGTCGCCTGGGGACCCGACGGCCGGGTCTATGCCGGCGGCGAGGCGGGGCAGCTCTATCGCATGGGCCTCGATGACTCGATCTGCGAGCAGATTGCCAAGGTCGAAGGCGGCTTCCTGCTCGGCCTCGCGCATGACGCCGACGGAAATACCTATGCCTGCAACGACCGCGGCCCCTGCGTCAACCGGATCACGCCGCAAGGCGCGGTCTCGGTCTACTGCAACGGCAATACCGAACAGCGGATGCGGGTGCCGAACTATCCAGTCTTCGACGATGCCGGCAATCTCTACGTCTCGGACAGCGGCGATTGGGGCAAGCAGAACGGCTGGATCTGGAAGATCGCAGCCGGTGGCAAGGAGGCCGTGATCTGGGATCGGACCGCCAACGGCTTCACCAACGGCATGTGCCTCTCGGCGGACGGCAAGGCGCTCTATGTCGTCGAATCCTCGCCGCCCCTGATCTCGAAGGTCGAGATCAAGGCGGATGGTTCTGCCGGTAGACGCAGCGTCGTCGTCGAGCTGCCGCGCACCGTGCCGGACGGCGTCGCCTTCGATGAAAGCGGCGACCTCTACATCTCGCTCTACAATCCGAACATCATCTATCGCTACACCGTAAAGGGCGAGCTCATCACTCTCTACGACGACTGGGAACAGCTGATGCTGGTGGCGCCGACCAACATCGCCTTCGCTGGAACCGACATGAAGACCCTGATCATCGCGAGCCTGTGCGGCTGGTCGGTGCACAAGACGGCGATGGAAGTGGCGGGGATCAAGATCCGTTACCCGAAGATCGGCTGACATCAAAACGTCGCCGAGGCGCCGCCATCGACCATCAGGATCTGGCCGGTGACGTAGCGTGCGTCGTCGGAGCAGAGGAAGAAGGCCGGCCCCGCCATGTCGTCGGGATTGCCGAAGCGCCGCAGCGGGATCCTTCCGTACTTCACATAGATGTCGCGGAACCAGTCGGCATCGTATTCATGGCTGCCGTCCGGCAGGATCGACATCGGCGTGTCGACGAAACCCGGTGCAAGCGCGTTGACCATGATCCCGTGCGGTGCCAGATCGCAGGCGAGCGCCCGGGTGAAATTCACGATGGCGCCCTTGGCGGTCGAATAGGGAATCGCATCCGGCCAGCCGCGCACGCCCATGATCGAGGCGATGTTGAGGATACGCCGCCCCTCCCCGCCCTTCTTCAGCAGCGGCACGAAGGCCAGGGACATCCGGATGGCGCCGTCCTGGTTGACCCGGATCACCTCGTGATAGCGCTGCATGGTCATCTTCTCGATCGAGGTGCCGTCGGAGATCGCGGCGTTGTTGACCAGGATCTCGCAGCGGCCGTGCTTGGCCTCGATCTTCGCGGCCAGGGCCGCGACGCTGGCATCGTCGCCGATATCCACCATGATTCCGCACGCGGTGCCGCCGCCGGCGTTGATCTTGGCCGCGGCGCCCTTGGCGACCGCTTCCTTGATGTCGGCGATGACGACATGGGCGCCCTCTTCGGCGAGACGGCGGGCGATGCCGAAGCCGATGCCCTGGGCGCCGCCGGTCACCACGGCGACGCGCCCATCCAGCCGCCTAGCAGGTCGTTCCGTCATCTCAATCCTCCTCCGCTTCCGCAGCCGGTTTCAGCAGCCGCGCCGAGAGCAGCGCCAGCGCGATCGAAACCAGCAGCACCAAGGTCACCAAGGCATTGATCTCCGGCGTGAAGCCGACCCGCATCATCGCCCAGAGCCGCAGCGGCAAGGTCATGCGGTCGCCGGCCACGAAACTCGAGATCAGGGTCTCGTCGAAAGAAAGCGTCAGCGCCAGCAGCGCGCCGGTCAAGATCGCCGAGCCGAGATGCGGCAGCAGCACGTAGCGCAGGGTCGCCCAGCGGCTGGCGCCGCAATCGAAGGAGGCCTCGATCATCGACGGCGGCAAAGCCTGGAGCCGGGTCAGCACCAGGCGATAGGCAACCGCGAGCACGAAGATCGTGTGCCCGACCACCACCGTCATGATCCCACGGTCGAGTCCGGCATTGGCCGATCCCACCAGCAGCGAAAGTCCCGTCACGATCGGCGGCAGCAAGAATGGGAGATAGATCATCAGGGCCAGCGCATTCCGCCCGATCGCGCCCTGCCACTGAGTGTAGAGCGCCAGCCCGACCGCGGCGATCGAAGCGAGGACCACCGAGCAAACCGCGACCACGAAGGTATAGGAAAGCGCGTCCATCACGCTCTCGTTCGACCAGAGGGTAAGGTAATAGCGCGTGGTGAAGGTGTCCCAGAGGATGCGCCCGGCCTTGGTCTCGAACACGGAGAAGACCGCGCTCACCACCACCGGCGCGTAGAGCACCAGGAACACCAGCGCCGCGAGCAGGAAGGCGGCGGCTTCGACAATGCGCTCGGCCGGGCTCTTCGGCATCGGCTAGACCCTCCTGCGGCTGGCGGCGTAGGCGGCGCCGGCGATCAGCAGGAGCGACACCGCCATGAGCAGCACCGCCATGGCGGCGCCGAACGGCCAGTTGAAGGCGAGGCCGAATTGCGACCAGATCACCCGGCCGATGGTGAAGCCGGTCGTCCCGCCCACCATCTGCGGGGTGACGAAATCGCCCAGGGCGAGCACGAAGGCGAAGAGCGCGCCGGCGATCGTGCCGGGCAGAGAGAGCGGCAGCACCACGCGCCGGAAGGTATCCCAGCCGCTGGCACCGAGATCGGTCGAGGCCCGCAGCAGCGAGCGCGGGATCCGTTCCAGGGTCAGGAAGATCGGCAGTACCACGAAGGGCAGATAGATCACCACCATGGTGATCAGCACGGCGCGCTGGTTGTAAAGGAAGACCTGGCTGGGCTTGTCCAGCAAGCCGATCCCGACCAGGACCTGGTTGACGATGCCGTTGAGGCCCAGCATCGCCCGGAGCGTGTAGAGCTTGACGATATAGCTCATGAAGAGGGGCAGCGCGGCCATCTGCAGCAGCAGATAGCGCCTTGTCCCGCGCTGGCGCCAGATGAACCAGGCCAGCGGATAGCCGATCAGCACCGCCAGCAGCACCACCTCCAGGCAGAGCCAGAGCGTGCCGAGAAAGGTGCCGACATAGCTCGCATTGCCGAAGAAGGCGCCGTAGTTGTCGAAGCTCCAGTCATAGAGAATCCGGTGGTTGTCGACCCGGGCGAAGGACATCGCCAGG
>JAYSFH010000081.1:4626-11262 GCA_041913405.1 Dongia sp.
AGCACTATGACCAGCAGCGGCAAGGCCGCCACCAGGGCGAAGACCAGCCAGCGCTGCCGGCCGGACATCAGGCCGCCGGAACGACCACGGCATTGGCCGGGTCGTAATCGAGATGGATGACATCGCCCACATTCGGCACCGCGGCCTGGGCATCCGCGGTGAACTGCAGGTCGAGCTTGATATCGGGTGCCGCCACGGCGCGCAGCAGCAAGCGGGTCGAAGCACCGCCGAACACCACCTCCTCCACCTCCGCCGCGATCCTGCCGTCGCGCGCCGGCAGCAGCATTTCCGGCCGGACCGACAGCAAAGCCGGATCGCCCGCCTTCAAGCCCGGCGCGGCATGGGCGTAGGGCAAGGCACCGAGCACGGTCTCAAGAACCCGCGCCGCGGCCGACAGCTTGCCGGTGACCAGGTTGTTGTCACCGAAGAAGCCGGCGACGAAGCGGGTCGCCGGGCGATAGTAGAGGTCCTTCGGCGATCCTTGCTGCTCGATCTTGCCCTGGTTCATCACCACGATCCGGTCGGACATGGTGATCGCCTCGTCCTGGTCATGGGTCACGAAGACGAAGGTGGTCTCGATCTGGCGCTGGATTCGCTTCAGGAAGAGCTGCATCTGCCGCCGGAGACTGGCATCGAGCGCCGCCAGCGGCTCGTCGAGCAGGATCACCTTAGGTTCGCAGACGATCGCGCGCGCCAGCGCCACCCGCTGCTTCTGCCCGCCGGAAAGCTGCGCCGGATAGCGGTCGCGCAAGGCCGAGAGGCCGACGATCTCCAGGGTCTCGTCGACCAGCTTCTTGGACCGCGCCGGATCGCGGCGCTGCACCAGCGGGCCATAGCCGGCGTTCTGCGCCACCGTCATATGCGGGAACAGCGCGTAGTCCTGGAAGACGGTGTTGAACGGCCGCCGGTTCGCGGGCATCCGGGTGACGTCCTGGCCTTCGAACAGGATCCGCCCGCCATCCGCCGCGACAAAGCCGCCGATCAGCTTCAGCACTGTGGTCTTGCCGGAGCCCGAGGGCCCGAGCAGCGTCAGGAACTCGCCGTTGGCGATCTCCAGCGAGAAGGCCGGCAGAACCTCCAGCGCACCATAGGCTTTGCGGACGTTTTCAAGCGCAAGCGCCATCCTGCCTCAAGCCACCCGATACTTCTTCACCACGTCCCAGTCGACCTCGACCCCCAGCCCCGGCTTGGTCGGGAGCGGAATCGTGCCATCGGGCCGGAACACCAGTTCCTCATGCGCCAGTTCGCGCCGCAGGCGTTCCACGCAGAGCTGCGGCGGCAGGTATTCGATGAAGGCGCAGTGGTTGGTGACGAAAGCCATATGCGCCGTGCCGGAGATCGAGATCCCGGTCTTCCAGCAATGCGGCACGATGGTGCGGCCACGCGCCTTCGCCATGTCGCAGACGATGGTCGCCTCGCCGATGCCGCCGACCCGGCCGACGTCGGGCTGGGCCACCTGGACCTTGCCGATATCCATCAGCTCCTCGAACTCGAAGCGGGTCGCCAGCCATTCGCCGAAGGCGATCTTCATCGGCGCCTTGGCGACCAGCTTCGCCATCTCGTGGACATTGTCCGACCAGAGCGGGGTCTCCAGGAAATAGATGTCATACTCGCCCCAATCCTGGACGGTCTTCAGGCAGGTCTCGGCATCCTCCCAGAGATACTGGACATCGACCATGAGCGTGACGTCGTTGCCGATGGTCTTGCGCACGGCTTTCAGCACTTCGGTGTGGCGCGCGTAGCTCTCGCGCATCCCGCTATGGGCATAAGGCCCGTTCATTGTGATCTCGGTCTTCATCGCCTTGAAGCCCAGCGCCTTCGCTTTCTCGGCCGAGGCACAGAGCGCGTCGCGATATTCCTCGAACTTGCCGCCCGCCGGCTGCAGCGAGGCATAGGGCGTGATGAAGTCGCGGGTGGCACCGCCGAGCAGTGCATGGACCGGCTTGCCCACTGCTTTCCCACAAAGGTCCCAGAGCGCCATCTCGACCGCGCTCATCGCGTGGATCACCATGCCGCGGCGACCGTTCATCGCGGTGCCGAGATACATCTTCTTCCACAATTCGCCGATCTCGAAGGGGTTCTGACCGATCAGCATGTCCTTGATGCAGAGGCCCATCGTGTGAGTGCCCGGCGCCTCGACGCAGGCCTTGGCCATCCAGGGATTGGCATCGCATTCGCCGACGCCGCTGACGCCGCCATCGGTATGAATGATGACGATGAAGCTGTCCTGCGCCGAGGAGGTGAAGCTGGCATCGTAATCCGGCGCCAGCAGGACGTGGCATTCGACATCGGTGATCTTGAGTTTCGGCGCTTCGCCATCGAGCTTGGGCGAGACGGTTTTAAACGGCATGATGCTGACCCAATACTGAGAGAAAGAGCCGACCGGGACGATGATCGCCCCGGCCGGGGCCGCAAACGCGCGGGAGGATGGCTAGCCGGCCTTGACTTCGTTCCAGACCGCGACCCGCTTCTCGTAATTCTCTGCGGGCTGCAGCCAGGAAAGCTTGTCGCCGTAGGTGAATCCGGCGGCCTTGTTGACTTCGGTGTTGGTGGTGTTGCCGTAGCCGGCCTTGTTGGTCAGCACTTCGCCGACCTGGCCGCCGAGGCAGGCATTGATCCATTGGTGCGACAGGTCCGGATCGGCGGTCCCGGCGCTCATGGTCCAGCAGTCGAGCCAGCCCGGTGCGCCCTCCTTCGGGATCGTGAGCGCGGCATTGACGCCCTTCTTCTTCAGCGCCGGCACCTGCGGCTCGCCCATCGAGTACATCACCTTGATGGCGTTCTGGGCGAACATGTTCACGCCCTCGTCGAAGCCGGCGAAATAGGAGAGCAACAGCTTCTTCTGCTCGATGAGTTTGGCCTTCACCTTGTCGAAATCGGCGTCGGACAGGTTGTAGGGATTCTCGACGCCCACCACCAGGGCACCCCAGGTGATGCAATTGTTCGCATCGTCCATGGAGATGAGCTGCTGGGCATATTGCGGATCCCACATCACCTCCCAGGATTCCGGCGGAGTCTTGAAGGTGTCGGCATCGTAGACCATCGGCAGCGAGCCCCAGGCAAAGGGCAGCCCGAACTGCTTCTCGCCGCGCACGATCTCCTTCACCTTCTGGAACTCGGGCGCCAGATGCGCGGCGTTGGGGATCTTCGAGACGTCGAGCGGCGCCAGCAGTTTGGCGTCGATGTAGCGGCCGAAGATCGAGGTGTCGAAGCTGACGACGTCGAAGTCCTTGCCCTGGGATCCTTGCATCTTGGCGAACATCTCGTCGGCGGAGCCGACATAGACGATCTTCGTCTCGGCGCCGGTCTCCTTCCTGAACGGCTCGACCCATTCCGGCTCGGCATAGCCTTCCCAGGTCAAAATCCGGATCTCCTTCGCCGCCCGAGCGATGTTCGGCATCGCGACCAGCGCGCCAGCCGCCGCACCCGCCGCCAGGAAATCGCGACGGCCCAATTCGATCTTCTTGGTCATGTTGCAGTCTCCCTGTTCGAGTTTTGCTTCGTTGTGAACTCAGCTCATGTCCGGGCGCAGCACCATGCGCTTCACCTTGCCGGTCTCGACCAGCCGGATCGCCTCGTTGATTCGGGAAAGCGGCCAGACGTCGGTGATCAAGGACTGGAGGTCGAGCAGGCCGTGCTTCACCAGGCGCAGCACCTTGGGGAAGTCGATCATCGGCCGCGTCGAACCATAAGAGGATCCGATCACCTTGTTCTCGTCCTGGGCGATCCAGTAGGGCGGGAAGCCGGCCATGGCATTCTCGGTCGGCTGGCCGATCAGCACGGTGGTCCCGGCGCGGCAGGTCGCCTTGTAGCAGAGCTCCGCAGTCTCGACCTCGCCGGTCGCCTCGAAGACGAAATCGGCGCCGCCGCCGGTGATCTCCCGCACCCTCGCGACCGCGTCGCCCTTCGAGGCATCGACGAAATGCGTCGCGCCGAAATGCTTCGCCTCGGCCTCCTTCTCGGCGCGCATATCGACCGCGACGATCGGCAGTGCGTTGCAGAGCTTGGCGCCCTGGACGACGCTCAGGCCCACGCCGCCGCAACCAAAGACCGCAACGCTCTCGCCCGGGCGGATCTGCGCGGTGTTGAGCGCAGCACCGATCCCCGCCATGGCGCCGCAGCCGAGCAGGCAGGCCTGTTCGTCGGAGGTCTCCTTCTCGATCGCGATGGCGCCGTTATGCGGCACCACGGTGTAGTCGCAGAAGGAGGAGACGAGGCTGAGATGGTGGATCGGGCTCCCGTCCAAATCGAAGAAGCGGGTGGTGTCGTCCCACATCGTGCCCGCGGCGGCGGCGCGCGCCACCTCCTCGCAGAGCACGCTGCGGCCGGTGACGCAGAACTTGCAATGGCCGCAGGAGGGCGTGAAAGTCAGTACCACTTTCTCGCCGATCCGCGATTTCGGCACGCCGGGGCCGACCGATTCGATGATGCCGCAGGCCTCGTGCCCCAGGATCACCGGCTTCGGATGCACCCAGACATCGCGCAGATAGTGGATGTCGCTGCGGCAGATCGCCGTGGTGGTGATCTTCACCCGCACTTCCATCTCGTGCGGATCGTCCACCAGGACCTTGCGCATCTCGAGCACGTCGCCCGGTCCCGGCTTGTAGCAGACCGCCGCGTTCATGGTGAGCTTTGCCATTGCCCGCGCGCCTCTAGACGTTGACCAAGCCGCCGTCGATCGGCAGCACGGTCCCGGTGATGAAGGACGCCTTGTCGGAGGCGAGGAAGGCGGCGGCATCGGCGATCTCGCTCGGCACCGCATAGCGGCCGATCGGGTGCATCGCCGCCAGCACCTTCAGGCCCTCGGCCTCGCCACCTGGCATGCCGGAGGCGTATTTGCGGGTGAGCGGCGTGTCGATGACACCCGGCGCGATCACGTTGGCGCGCAGGCCCTGCTTGGCGTAGTCCGAGGCGATGCAGCGGGCGAGATGCTGCAGCCCTGCCTTCGCCACGTTGTAGGCGACGTCGCCTTCCCAGGCGACCAGGCCGCAGACCGAGCCGATGAAGACCATCGCCGGCTTGCTGCCCTTCAGCATGGTCGGGATCAGCGCCTTCGACAGGAAGAAGGCGGCGTTGAGATGCAGGTTGATCATCTTGTCCCAGGTTTCTTCCGACGTGTCATGGGTGACCGCCGTCTGGGTCACGTCGATGCCGGCCGAGTGCACGAAGATGTCGAGCCCGCCCAGCCCCTTCACCACCTCGTCGGCGGCGCGGGCGATCTCCTTGCGGTCATAGAGATCGGCTTTCACCACCACATGGCCGCCGCCGGGCAGCGACTTCGCAAGTTCCTCGGCCTCCTTCGCATGGGATGATGCGCCGATGGCGACCTTCGCACCTTCCTGGGCGAAGGTCTTCACGATGGCGGCGCCGATGCCGCTCGATCCGCCGGTGACATAGGCCCGCTTGCCTGTGAGCAATCCACTCATCTCATTCCCCATCCTTCAGCGTGTGGTGAAGCCGCCGTCGAGCGCTATCGCCTGGCCGGTCATGAAGCCGGCCAGATCCCCCGCCAGATAGACCGCGAGCTCGCCCACTTCCTCGAGCTTGCCGGGCCGCGGGATCGGGTGCATGCGGCGCTTGAACTCGATGACCTGTTCCCAGTTCGGCTCCTGCTTGGCGACCTCGAGCGCGAGGTCGGTCTCGATGAAGCCCGGGCAGATCGCATTGACGCGCACGTTCTTGTCGGCGAAATCCATCGCCGCGGATTTCACCAGGCCGATGACGCCGGCCTTGCCGGCACAATAGGCCGCGCGCTCCTTCTGCCCGGTCAGGCCGAACATCGAGGAGATCACGATGACCGAGGCGCCGTTGGCTTTGAGCAGATGCTCGGCGCCGAAGCGCATGGCTAGAAACGGCGGCAGCAGCGAATGGTCGGTGATTCGCTGAAACTCCTCGACGGCTGTATCGAAGATCGGGGTCCGGCCGCCGGCGCCGGCGCTGACCACGATCGTATCGATCCCGCCCATGTAGTCGGCGGCGGTCCGGGTCACACGCTGCACATCCTCCGCCAGCGTGGCATCGCCCGCGGCATAGCCGGCCCGGCCGTGCTGCTTAAGCTTGCCACGCGCGTCGGCCAGCACCTTCTCGCGGCGGCCGGAGAGGAAGACCGTTGCGCCTTCGCGGACCATCGCCTCGGCGCAGGCCAAGCCGATGCCCGTGCCGCCGCCATAGACCAGCGCCTTCTTGCCCTGAAGTCGTGCCACGCCCGTCCCTGTCATGCCCGCGCGGCGTCTTGCGGCCGCTTTCCTCTGGGCAGATTGGCAGTCCTGCGCTAGGATGTCGACATAATAAATGTATACAATCTTACAGACCTGGAAATCGATGCCGCGCCGCCGCCTGTCCGCCCCCGCCTCTGCCGCCACCCCCGCCGAGCCCGCCCCGCAGGTTCTTGCCATGGCGCCGGCCCCCGGGCTGGCGGAGCGCGCGGCGGAAGCAATCGTGCTCGGCGTCGCATCGGGCGCGCTCCAGCCCGGCCAGCGCCTGGTCGAGGTCGAACTGGCGCGCCTGCTGCAGATGAGCCGCGTGCCCCTGCGCGAGGCGCTGAAGATCCTGGAAGCCCAGGGCATCGTCGAAAGCACGCCGCACCGCGGCACCCATATCGCCACCTTCGACGAAGCGCGGATCGACGAGATCTGC
>JAYSFH010000082.1:0-4098 GCA_041913405.1 Dongia sp.
CGGGTGGTCGGGTTCGGGGGCGCGGGCGCCTGCGGCAGCGCGGCCCCCGCGCTGCCCGCGATCGGCCGCAAGGAATGGCCGGCGATCACCCAGGTGGTGTTCCGGAACTACCAGTGGGGCGCGGAAAAGCGCAACTCGACGCTCTGGTACGACGACAATTTCGTCGGCACGGAGCTGGACGAGCAGGTGAGTTACGCCGGCATCGCCAAGGCCTGCGGGCTGCAGGGTGTGCAGTGCTTCACCATGGACGAGCTGACCAAGGCGCTGGCGAAAGCGATCGACGACCAGATGAAGCATGGCAAGACCACGCTGATCGAGGCGATGATCAACCAGGAGCTCGGCGAGCCCTTCCGCCGCGACGCGATGAAGAAGCCGGTCAAGGTCGCGGGGATCGACAAGGCGGATATGAAGCCGCAGGTGGTGGGGTAGTTCTGTAGGGCCTCAAGCAGCTTCAAGGCCCTCACCCTGCCCCTCTCCCTACGGGCGAGGGAACGCTGTTGCGTCAGCCTTCACGCTCCGCCGCACCCCTCTCCCGGAGGGAGAGGTTGGGTGAGGGTCTTGCCGCGGCGTGAGGCTCATCAGAGCGAAGCTCCAACGCGATTGCGCTTGTCGCGGTCCTGATGTATCGCGGGTGTCTCACACAACCTTCGCGTACATCCACACTCTCACAAGGGAATTAGCGCATGGAGTTTCGACGGCTTGGGGCTTCGGGCCTTCGGGTGCCGGCACTTTCGTTCGGCACCGCGACCTTCGGCGGCAAGGGTGACTTCTTCAAGGCCTGGGGCTCGACCGAGGCCAAGGAGGCGTCCCGCCTGATCGACGTCTGCCTCGACCATGGCGTGTCGATGTTCGACACCGCCGACGTCTATTCCGCCGGCACCTCGGAAGAAGTGCTGGGCGCGGCGATCAAGGGCAAGCGCGAGCGGCTGCTGATCTCCACCAAGGCGACCTTCCCGACCGGTGCCGGCCCGAACGACTTCGGCTCGTCTCGCCAGCACTTGTTGGACACGGTGCATGGCTCGCTGAAGCGGCTCGGCACCGACCGTATCGACCTCCTGCAGCTGCACGGCCAGGATTACAACACGCCGGTCGAGGAGACCTTGGCGACGCTCGACCAGCTGGTGCGCGAGGGCAAGGTCCGCTACATCGGCGCCTCGAACTTCAACGGCTGGCACCTGATGAAGGCGCTCGGCGCCTCGGACAAGCACGGCTTCCCGCGCCATGTCGCGCATCAGGTCTATTACTCGCTGCTCAATCGCGACTACGAGTGGGACCTGATGCCGCTCGGGATCGACCAGGGCATCGGCGCCGTGGTCTGGAGCCCGCTCGGCTGGGGCAAGCTCACCGGCAAGATCCGCCGCGGCCAGAAGGCGGCGGCCGGCACCCGCGCGGCGGAGATCCCGGATACCGGTCCGCATTTCGACGAAGAGCGTCTCTATAAGATCGTCGATGCCGTGGACCAGGTGGTGAAGGAAACCGGCAAGACCTTTACCCAGGTGGCGCTGAACTGGCTGCTGCAGAAGCCGACCATCTCCACGCTCATCATCGGCGCGCGCAACGAGGAACAGCTCATCGCCAATATCGGCGCGGTCGGCTGGAACCTGACGCCGGCGCAGGTGAAGGCGCTCGATGCCGCGAGCGAGCAGAAGCCCGCCTATCCGACCTGGCACCAGTACGAGTTCCCGATGCTCAACGACCGCCGGGTCTGGGGCAACTGAACCGTCATGCCCGGACTTGATCCGGGCATCTCGCTCCAACTGGAACGAGATCGCCGGGTCAAGCCCGGCGATGACGATGTTCATTGACTGCCGCGAGGGCTTCGCGGCAGTTGGCGGCGATCTTGTCCCACTGGGCGTTGCGGATGTCCTCGGTCTTCGCGATCCAGGTGCCGCCGACCGCGGCCACGCCGGGGACCTTCAGCCAGTCAGCCATGTTCGCAAGCGACACGCCGCCGGTCGGCACGAATTTCAGGCCGAGATGCGCGAAAGGCGCCGCGATCGACTTCAGCGCTTCCGGGCCCCCGATGGTGCCGGCGGGGAAGAACTTGAAGACCTTGGCGCCGCGGCGCATCGCCGCCGAGAGCTCGCTCGGCGTCATGATGCCGGGGACGAAGGGAAAGCCGGCATCGGCGGCGTGATCGACCACTTCCGGATCGAAGCCGGGCGCGAGACCGAACTGCGCGCCGCTCTTCTTGGCGACGTCGAGCGATATCCGGTCGAGCAAAGTGCCGGCGCCGACCAGGAGTGCCGGTCGCTCCTTGGCCATGCGCGCGATGACTTCGGCGGCGGCGGCAGTGCGGAAGGTGATCTCCGCCACCGGGAGGCCGCCTGCGAGCAGCGCGTCCGCCAGCGGCACGGCGTGATCCGGATTCTCGATGGCGATGACCGGCAGCACGCCGATCTCAGCGATGCGGTCGAATGGATTCGGCATTTCCGTGGATCCTTTCAGATGCCTCTTATCGGCTGCCGCGGTGACTTCGGCAAGACCGCTCAATGACCGCCTTCGACCCAGGGCACCCCGGCCTCGCGGAAGGCTGCGGCGAGGACCGGTTCCAGTTCGACCGCTTCCCAGCGCCGGAGCGGATTGAAATGCTCGAAGAGCTGCGGCAGCAGGCGGATGCCGAAGCGGTTCACGTAGCGGCTCGCCTTGTAGCCGGTCTTGTGCTGGTCGAAGCGCATGTCGGGATCGAGCGAGGTCTCGCCGACATAGAGTCCCCAGCGGCCGGCGCTGCGCGAATCCTTCAGCAGCACGACATAGAGCGCGTGCCTGGCGCCGCGCGCGGCCGTCGTGGTCGGGCGCAAGCTGCGCGCGGCCCGCTCCGCCGCCGGGATCCAGTGCGGCAGGAAGGTCGCCTGGCTCATGCGCCGTGAATCGCGTTCATGGCGCGGGAGTCTGGCACGCCGATCGGATGCGTTCTAGCGGACCAGGTCGATGATCGAGTCCGCGACTTCCTCGACGCGTGCGAGGCTGCGCGGCACCGGGAAGCGATAAACCGGCGCGGCGGCGAGCAATGCTGACGCTTCGCGCCGCGCGCCGGTGCCGGTCTCGAGGATCCGCAGCATGTCGCGGCGATAGAACTGGTCGAGCAGGGCTTCGATCGCCGGCGCGCTCTCCAGGCGCGCCGGTTCGATCGGCGCGTCGGCTTCGGCCTTCCTGAGGCGCAAGACCGCGGCGATCTCGTAGGCGCGCGGCTCCGGGTGCGGGCCGGCGCGCCAGAGTCGCTTGGCGAGCGGGAAGTTGGTGTATTGCGGCAAGCCTTCCGGCGCGATGCCGGCGGCAATCAACGCATCGTCCGCCAGCGACAGCATCGAGCCGGCGGGATAGCAACGGGCGCCGGCGACCGCCGCAACCTCATCGCTCAGCAGGCAATGGTCGCGGCGGACGAGCGCTCCTGCAAGCAGCGACTTGCCGAGCTCGCGCGGGCCGAGCAGCAGCACCGCGCGGCCGTCGATCGCGACGGCACTGCCGTGCAAGGCAAGCTGGCCGCGGCGCCAGCAGATGCAGGCCAGCACATTGCCGAAGACCGCCGCGGTCACCTCCGGCGCCGCGGGCTCGGTTTCCAGGGCGTAGACCACTTCCGACTCGTGGATGAGAAAGTTGCCGATGCCGGCGAGGCGTACCAGGGCAGTGCCGTCGGCGGCGATCTGCAAGGCTTCGAGGTCGAGGACCGGGTCGGCCAGAGTCCCCGGCACGTCGCCCGGGCGGAAGGTGAGATCCCAAGAGCCGGGCCGGTCGGCCGGCCAAGGGAGGGCTGCCGGGAGGGGCAGGCTGGTCCGCCAGCGCCAACCGGCGGCGTAGTGGTCGCCATTTGCGGCCAGAATGCCCTCCTTTCGGATTGAACCCGAAGCCGGCCAAGACTACAGTCTTGTTGGAAGGCAAACAATTCCTGTGGATGTTCCGCCTTCTTTCCGTGGGGACGGGCCAACCTGAAATCCGGAAGGAGATCCCGATGACCGCGACGAATCCCAAGGAACAGGGCAAGGTGCCCGCCGCGCCGGCGCGCCCGAAGCAGGACTCCGAGCTCGAAGCCCGCGACCTCGACAAGGTGACGGGCGGGCTGAAGCGCAGCAAGACCGAAGACCCTTGCGGCGGCGGCGA
>JAYSFH010000082.1:4108-11260 GCA_041913405.1 Dongia sp.
CAATCACGCGGAGGATCTGCCATGTCGTCCCAGAAGCCCGACCCGAAGTCTCCTCAACGCCCACGCCAAGAGGAGCTGAGCGCCGAGGAGCTGGAGAAAGTCTCCGGCGGCCTGATGAAGAACACCAGCCTCGGCAAGACGACCAAGTCCGCCGATCCATGCGAGGGCGGCGAATAGCCGAAACGCAGAAGGGGCGGGTCGATGAACCGGCCCTTCGTGCTTCAAAGCATTGCGGGAAGGCCTAGGCGTCGCCGCGGTTCACCCAGGGCACGCGCGCGACCTCGATGCCGTCTTCCAGCAACTCCTCATGCTCGGCGTCGGTCGCCTCGCCGTAGATGCCGCGGGCCTCGGATTCGCCGTGGTGGATCTTGCGCGCTTCCTCGGCGAACTTGTCGCCGACATAGTCGCAGTTGCTCTCGATCTGCTTGCGGACTTCCATCAGCGCCTGCCGGAGCTCGGCCGGAATCATCGCCGCCTTGGGCGCCGGCATCGGCGTGGGTGCGCTCGGCATCGACGCGGGCGCTTCGACTGGCGCGATCTCGCGGCTGTTGCCCTTCTTTCCGACCCGGGGCGCCATCAGGGCCTTGGCGACCTTGACGCTGCCGCAGGACGGGCATTCGACGGATTTCCGCTTCAGCTGGCGGTCGGCGGTGGCGCCGTCCTTGAACCAGGCTTCGAAACTGTGCGCGCTGTCGCAATTGAGCTGATAGAGAATCATGATCCGGGCCGGTTGATCCGCATAATCTTCAATCTGGTGCCTTCACATCAACCGGTCGAGACGGGCTCGGTGACCGGCTAACATAACGTCGCATACTATTTGATCTTTGGGTGTGAGCAATGCAAGTCACCCCGCCGTCATCCTGGATTGCGCGGCATGCACATCTTGTTCCGAAGGCCGGCGCGGTCCTGGACCTGGCCGCCGGCGGCGGGCGGCATACGCGCCATTTCAAGGGTTTGGGCCATGCCGTCACGGCTTTGGACCGCGATGTCTCCGGCCTCGCCGATCTCAAGGGCGATGCTCAAATCGAGGTCATCGAAGCCGATTTGGAAGGCGGCGCGCCCTGGCCGCTGGGCGAGCGGCGGTTTGCCGGGATCGTGGTGACGAACTACCTGCACCGGCCGCTCTTGCCGATGATCGCCGCGGCGCTGCTTCCGGGCGGGG
The DNA here is from genome assembly GCA_041913405.1 of Dongia sp. Classification (GTDB taxonomy): domain Bacteria; phylum Pseudomonadota; class Alphaproteobacteria; order Dongiales; family Dongiaceae; genus Dongia. The sequence goes on from JAYSFH010000082.1 coordinate 5,271, forward strand.
TGCTGCTGTACGAGACGTTCGGGATCGGGAATGAGCGTTTCGGCAGGCCGAGCAATCCGGACTTCCTGCTGAGAGCGGGGGAGCTGCTGGACTTCGCGCAGGCCGAGGGGCTGGTGGTGCGGGCCTATCACTGCGGCGAGGTCGCCGAGCCGCGGCCGGCGGTGCTGCAGCGGGTGGTGGCGGTGCGCCCCTAAGCGGCCGGGTGCGGCAAGGTGACCATTGCATCCGGCCCGGTTCGGTCCGATATTTCTGTTGAGACAGAAATTACCGAAAGTCCCAGACGATGGACCTGACCCGGCCGATGGAGCGCTATGTGGTGCACTGGGGCGAGATGGGGGCGCGCTGGGGGGTCAACCGCTCGGTGGCGCAGATCCATGCCCTGCTCTATCTCTCGGCCAAGCCCCTCACGGCAGAGGAGATCGCCGACACCTTGTCGATCGCGCGGTCGAATGTCTCGACCAGCCTCAAGGAGCTGCAGGGCTGGGGTCTTGCCAACATGGTGCATGTGCTGGGCGACCGGCGCGACCATTTCGAGACCGAGAAGGACGTCTGGAAGATCGCCCTTACCATCATCGAGCAGCGCAAGCAACGCGAGATCGATCCGACGATGGGAACCCTGGCGCAATGCGTCGCCGAGGCGAAGGCCGATCCGTCGACCGCACGGGATGTGACCGAGCGCATGGCGGCGGTGCTTTCCTTCGTCGAGACCGCGACGCTCTGGTATGACCAAGTGAAGACCCTGCCGACTCCGGTGCTAGGCAAGCTGGTGCGGCTGGGCGCGAAGGTGGCGCGGCTGGTGATCCGCAGGCGGGAATAGGAAAAGCGCCAAAAATTTTTGCCGAATGATTTCTGTCTTTTCAGAAATATCCGACTGAACCGATGCCCATGGAAGCGAGGGAGGCCAAGATGACCGGGAGACTGCTGGAGCGTCGCACGGTGCTGTTGACGGGGGCGACCAGTTTCATCGGCCGGGCGCTGGTCGCGCGGCTGCTGGAGCGCGGCGACCGGGTGGTCGTGCTCGCGCGCGATGCAGTGCAGGCGCATCTGGTACTCGGGACCGAGGTGCTGGTGACGACGCGGCTCACCGACCTGCCGCCGGCTTTCCCGATCGACGCGGTGGTCAACCTCGCCGGCGCGCCGATCATGGCAGGCGCCTGGAGCAAGGAGCGCAAGCGCCAGCTGGTCGGGAGCCGCGTCGGGGTGACGCGGCTGCTGGTCGATTGGCTGGCGACCCGCGGCCGGCGGCCGGAAGTGTTGGTGAGCGCTTCAGCGATCGGCTGGTACGGCGCGGGTAACGATCAGCCGCTGGACGAGCGCGCGCCGGCCGGCGAGGGCTTCGCCGCGGTGCTGTGCCGGGCCTGGGAGCGCGAGGCGGCGAGCGCCGCGGCGCTGGGGATGCGCGTTTGCCGGCTCCGGCTCGGCCTGGTGCTGGGGCCGGAGGGCGGGATGCTGAAGAGCCTGCTGCCCGGCTTTCGCCTCGGCCTGGGCGCGGTGATCGGCGACGGGCGGCAGTTCCTCAGCTGGATTCACCGCGACGACGCGGTGGAGATGATCGCGCGGGCGATCGCCGATCCGCTGTTCAGCGGTGCGATCAACGCGACGGCACCGCTGCCGGTGCGGCAGGCGGAGTTCGCGCGGACCCTGGGCCGGGTGCTGCATCGGCCGGTCTGGCTGACACTGCCCGCAGCACCCTTGCGCGCGCTGCTCGGCGAGCGGGCGAGCCTGCTGCTGGAGGGACCGCAGGTGCTGCCGAAGCGGGCGCTGGAGATCGGCTTCGCCTTCCGCTGCCCGGAGCTGGAGCCGGCCTTGCGCGACCTGCTGCTGCCGGAGGCGCAGCATCGCGGGGCGACAGTCCGGCTGCTCGATGACCTGTTGACGTGAGGGGAAGATGAAGAGACAGCCATTGTTCCAGCAAACCATGGACCGCCTGTTCCAGCGGCTGCCGAAGCCGGTGAAGGACCAGCATGGCGCGGTGGACATCCTGCTGAGTCACGGCCGCTGCGACATCGAACGCGGTGCGGCTTGGGCATCGCGCGTGGTCGGCTGGCTGTTCAGGTTCCCGCCGGCGGGACGCGACCTGCCGACCTTGGTCACGGTGATCGCCGAACGCGGCAGGGAGATCTGGCATCGCGACTTCGGCGGAGAGGGCATCTTCACCGTGCTGGAGCCGGCGCTGCGGACGGACACGCCCACGGGCAAGCCGACGATCGTCGAGCGCTTCGGCATCGTGACCTTCGATCTTCAGATCGGCGAGGTGCCAGATGGAATCAGCCTCGAGGTCGTGGGCATGCGGGCCTTAGGGATCGCCGTGCCGCGCTGGCTCTGGCCGCGCCTCAGAGCGGTCGAGCATGCGGAAGCGCAGCGCTTCCACTTCGACATCGACATCGACTTGAGCTGGGGCGCGAAGCTGATCCACTACCGCGGCTGGGTGGTGCCGGCGGCGGGGTGACTTAGCGCTGGATCGTCTTCCATGCGCGGTGCATAGCAAAGGCGGGATCGCGCCTCACGGTCTCCCGCGGAGCCAGACGTCAAAGGATTTCCCCGACGATGACTGAAAAGAAAACGCCATCACGGCTCGGAAAAGTCACGGAAATCCTGCTCTGGGCGCTGGCGAGCGGGGCCCTGTTGCTGGTCGCCCAGGCTCTGGTCTCCGTTTTCGCGCAGTCGTCGGCAGGCTACGTCCTTGCCATGATCTTTCCGCCGATCGTTCTTCTCGTCCTTCTCATCATTGTCTCCGGCCCAGCCGCGATCTTGATCGCCGGCGTCAAGAAACGGCGTCTCGCCATGATTGTCGGTCCTCTGCTCCTCATTCCGGCCATTGGAGCTTATTCAATCGTCTCGAACTGGTTTGAGATCCGGCGGCTGACAAAGGATGTAACGGCACTCGACGATCGAGATTTCGCGATCCCCGCCCGAAGCCATGATCTCATCATCATGGGGGACACCAGGAAGCCAGATTGCGACGATCTCTGCCAACGGATTCTGGCCGGGACCGACTACAGGGTCGGCGTTTCCGGCTTCAGCAGCGAACCCATCGTTTACAGCCGCATCTCGGAAGCGGAATGCAAGGCTACCTGGTACGTGAAGCGGAACATGCGCTTCGGCGATATCTGTGCCACCGTGGAGAAGTTCAAGACGGTCGAAGACGCCCTAGTGATCGAGATCCCAGGGACACGTATCAGCGGCGGAAACTATTCGCTGGATACGTTCACACGTCTCCCATCGCTCGCGTTCTCCGGAAAGGCCTACACCCTTATCGAACGACTGCCGGACGAGAGCGACCGGGTCCTCGGCCGATGGGTAGCAGGCGAAATCGCCGTTTGGCCGTTCCATTCCGACTCGATCGGCCAGAGCTTCACACGCGAGGATTTCTATTCTGCGGTTTTGGGCGTCTCTCTGAAATAGAGGATAGCCTCACCGGACCGGGGCCAGACGGCCGGCTAGCCGACACCAGACCCGCGGGTCAAGCCCGCGGGTGACGGTTTCAATCAGGCCGCTGCGACCGGGGTGCGGGGCGCGGCGGGGACTTCGTTGGTGTTGACCGGCTTGCCGGGGGCGCCGACCGCGGCTTCGTGGGCGACGATCTCGACCAGCAGGTTCGGCTGCAGCATGTCGCGGATCTTCAAGGCCAGCACCGAGACCACCATCAAGAGGCAGGTCGCGTTGGCGAAGATCATCGAGATCGAGCCGATCAGGATGCCGTAGGTCAGCCACATGCTGTTGCCGACCGCCATCATCACATACATGGCGAGGCTGACGTCCCGCGCCGAGCGGGTGCGCCAGATGCGAATCGCCTGGGGCAGGAAGGAGGACGTGGTCAGGCAGGCGGCGACGAGGCCCAGGGCCTCGATCCAGAAATGCGATGAAGTCACCGGCGACTCCCGGCCTGAGCTTTGACTTTCGGGGAATGGACCTGCGACTTTTCGCCGGCGACGGCGCGTTCGCCCTTCACCAGCTTCTCGATCCGGTAGCGGCACATCGCGTCATCGACGTTGGACCAGGAGCGGCGCGACCACTCGGTCTTGGCGGCGTTGTAGTCGTCGAACGGGCCGTACCACTCCTCGCCGCCGCCGGCAGCCGGCTCGTCGAACTTGGTGTCGCAGTAGGAGCCACCGACCACCCAGAAACAGGGCTCGCCGCCCTCCTCCTCGATGCGGAACCGGGCATTGGCGTTGTCCACGGTTTCCCAGGCGCGCTTCTGCCAGGCGGCCTTGGCCGCGGCATAGTCCTGGAACGGGCCGATCCGCTCTTCCTTGCCGCCCTCGGCGATCCGGTCGAAACCGGTGTCGGCATAGATGCCGCCGACCACCCAAAACCGCTTCATGATCCCTACGTCTCGTTTGGGAAGTCCGAAATCGACACCCTAAAGTGCCTGGGGACCCACCCGTTCTGCTGCAATCCCGATGATTCTACGCTAGAATCCCGAGTCTCGGCAGTGCGATCCGTCACAGACGCCCTATGCACAAAAGGCATTCCGGATCACAGCAGCGCGAGCCGGCCAGTCTGCCGGATCAGTCTTAAAAGAAGGTTTCCGGGACCCCAGAACCCCGGCAAAACCAGGCCAAGGAGGCAGTGTTGCCAAAGTTCGAAGGGATGCAGCCGCAGGATTACGCGGTGCTTTATGACCGTTTCAAGGCGAGCGTGTCGCGCTATGACTGCGGCAAATACTGCGCCCCGCTGAACAACGGCGAGCCGGTCTGCTGCACCACCGGCCATGCCATCCCGATCATGGACAAGACCGAGTTCAAGCTGCTGCAGACCCGGTCCGACCTCTGGCACAAGTTCAAGATCACCAACGCCGCCGACCGCGACCTGCTCTCGGACATGCACAAGTCCTGCATGGCGGCCGAGTGCAAGGGCCCGGCCCATTGCGAGCGCGACAACCGCAGCTTCGCCTGCCGCGCCTTCCCCTTCTATCCCTACATCACCCGCGAGGACAAAGTGGTCGGATTGGCCACCTATTGGACCTTCGAGGACCGCTGCTGGCTGATGTCCAACATGCAGGTGGTGGAAGCGGACTTCATCAAGGAGTTCATCATCGCCTATGAGATGGTGTTCGAGAAGGACAGCTACGAGCGCAAGGTGATGCGCGAGCAGTCGGCCAACCACCGGCGGCGCTTCTCGCGCCTGAACCGGATCATCCCGCTGATCGGCCGCGACGGCGGCTTCTTCAAGGTGATGCCGAACGCGAACGGCGAGATCCGCCCGGCGAAGATCACCGAGTTCAAGAAGCAGGGCCCGTTCGGCTCCGAGCGCGCCTACCAGAAGGCGATCAAGGAAGCCGGCGGCACCGCGATCGAGCGCACCCCGCTGGTCTGAAAATGGCCGATTCGATCCTGATCGGGCGCGACCCGGCCGCGGGCAAGGACCTCGGCCTGGCACTCCGCATGGCCAACCGGCATGGGCTGATCGCCGGCGCCACCGGCACCGGCAAGACCATCTCGCTGCAGGTCCTGGCCGAGGGCTTCGCCCGCAACGGCGTGCCGGTCTTCCTGGCCGACGTGAAGGGCGATCTCTCCGGCATCAGCCAGGTGGGCGGCGACAATCCCAAGGCCCAGGAGCGCGCGGCGTCGCTCGGCCTGAAGGACTGGCAGGGCGACAGCTTCCCGGTCGTGTACTGGGACCTGTTCGGACAACAGGGGCACCCGATCCGCACCACGGTCTCGGAGATGGGGCCGTTGCTGCTCGCGAACCTGCTGGAGCTGAACGATGTCCAGGAGGGCGCGCTCAACATCGCCTTCCGGCTGGCCGACGAGCAGGGTTTGCTGCTGCTCGACCTCAAGGACCTGCGGGCGATCCTGCAGCATATCGGCGACAACGCGTCGGAGATCTCGACCCGCTACGGCAATGTCGCGAAGCCGACCATCGGCGCGATCCAGCGCCAGCTGCTGGTGCTGGAGAACCAGGGCGCCGGCGGCTTCTTCGGCGAGCCGGCGCTGGACCTCGCCGACTTCATGCGGGTCGAGCGCGCCGGCTATGGCTTCATCAAC
>JAYSFH010000083.1:0-4427 GCA_041913405.1 Dongia sp.
GATATAGGTGTCGGTGCGCGGGACGTAGGCTTCCGGCTGGTAGTAGTCGTAGTAGGAGACGAAATACTCGACCGAGTTCTCCGGGAAGAAGCTCTTCATCTCGCCATAGAGTTGGGCGGCCAGGGTCTTGTTCGGCGCCAGGATCAGCGCCGGCCGCTGCACCTGCTGGATCGCATGGGCCATGGTGAAGGTCTTGCCCGAGCCGGTGACGCCCAAGAGCACCTGGTCGCGCTCGCCGGCCCGAATCCCGGCGACGATATCGGCGATCGCCTGCGGCTGGTCGCCCGCCGGCTGGAACTCGGACATGAGTTGGAACGGCCGACCGCCCAATGGACCACCCTGGGCCGGGCCCACCGGCACGCGCTGTTCGACGATGACGGGTTCGGACTGAAGCGGCTTCTGCATGCGCCCTATATAGTACGGGCGGATTGCAGCGAAAAGGCAGCCGCGGCGGTCCCGGGGCTCAGACTTTCACGCTGCTGACAGTAGGGTGGCAATTAGCCCTTGCGTTGCTCCGGGGTTCTGACCGCCCGCAGGCATTCGGCATAGGTGTCGAGGATCCACTGCCGGTCGGCATTGACCCGGTCCTTGGCCGGATTGCCGTGCAAGGTGCGATTCTCCAGGTCGGCGACCAGCATCAAGAGGCGATAGGCGACGCTTTCCGGTGATTCGTCGGTGGGATGCTCGGTTCCGTTCTCGGACATGCGGCTTTCCTTCGGCTGCGGGCCTTGAGTGTTAGCCGCCGGAGCCGGGTCAGGCTCTGATCCAAATCAAACGCGATCAGCGGTCGGCGCGGCCCAGGACCTCGATCAATTCCGCGATTTTCGCCCGCTGCTCCTTGGGATCGCCGCTGGCGATCGCATGCTCGACGCAATGGCCGACATGGTCCTTCAAAACCAGTTCCTCGATGCGGCGCAAGGCCGCGCGCACCGCGGCGATCTGCGTCACCACGTCGATGCAATAGCGGTCCTCCTCCACCATCCGGGAGAGGCCGCGCACCTGGCCCTCGACGCGGTTCAGGCGTTTCAGGCAGTCGGTCTTGGTTTCTTTCTGCATGCCTTGACATATACCCCCACCGGGTATATTTGACAAGTGAAAAATACCCCCCAGGGGTTATACCCTGCATCAGGAGCTTTCCATGAGCGACCCGCACGCCGGTCATGACCACGCCCACGGCGAAAAGCCGGCAGCCGCGAAGCAAGGCTGCGGCGGTTGCGGCTGCGGCGCCGCCGGCACCCTCCCACAAGGCGCTAAGGACCCGGCGGCGTCCGCGAAGGTCAAGGATCCCGTCTGTGGCATGGACGTCGATCCCGACACCGCCAAACACCGGCACGAGCACGCGGGCAAGGCCTACTATTTCTGCTCGGCGGGTTGCCGGCTGAAGTTCGAATCCGATCCGCAGAAATATCTCGCGGCCAAGGACCCGGTCTGCGGCATGTCGGTCGACAAGGCGACCGCGCAGCACAAGGCGGAATACGCGGGCCAGACCTATTACTTCTGCTGCAACGGCTGTCGCAGCAAGTTCGCCGCCGATCCGCAGAAGTATCTGGCACCGAAAGCAGAACCCGCGAAGCCGGTTTCGAAAGACGCGATCTTCACCTGCCCGATGCATCCGGAGATCCGCCAGGTCGGCCCCGGCTCCTGCCCGATCTGCGGCATGGCGCTGGAGCCGCTCGACGCCACGGCGGAGATCGGTCCGAACCATGAGCTGATCGACTTCACGCGCCGCCTCTGGATCGGGCTCGCACTGAGCCTGCCGGTGGTCGCGCTGGAGATGGGCGGACATGTCTTCGATCTCGCTCATGTCGTGCCGGCGCAGATCTCCAACTGGATTCAGCTGGTGCTGGCCACGCCGGTCGTGCTCTGGGCCGGCTGGCCATTCTTCCAGCGCGGCTGGGCTTCGGTCGTCTCGCGCCATCTCAATATGTTCACCCTGATCGCGATCGGCACCGGCATTGCCTGGATCTACAGCCTGGTCGCGACCCTCGCACCGCAGCTCTTCCCCGCCGCCTATCGCGGCCATGAGGGCGCGGTCGCGGTCTATTACGAGGCGGCCGCGGTCATCACCGTGCTGGTCCTGCTGGGCCAGGTGCTGGAGCTGCGTGCCCGCGAGCGCACCGGTGGTGCCATCCGCGCGCTGCTCGACCTCGCGCCGAAGACCGCGCGCCGCATCGAAGGCGACAGCGAGCACGAAGTCCCGCTGGACCGGATCGCCGCCGGCGACCGCCTGCGCGTCCGTCCCGGCGAGAAGGTGCCGGTCGATGGCGAAGTCCTCGACGGCCGGAGCGCGATCGACGAATCCATGGTGACCGGCGAGTCGATGCCGGTCACGAAAGGCCCCGGCGACAAGCTGATCGGCGGCACGCTCAACACCACCGGCAGTCTCATTCTGCGTGCCGACAAGGTCGGCAGCGAAACCATGCTCGCCCGCATCGTGCAGATGGTGGCCGAGGCGCAGCGCAGCCGCGCGCCGATCCAGCGCCTGGCCGACCGGGTTGCGGGCTGGTTCGTGCCGACGGTGCTCGCGGTCGCGGTGTTGGCCTTCGCCGCCTGGAGCCTTTGGGGGCCGGAGCCGGCCTTCACCTACGGCATCGTCGCGGCGGTCGCCGTGCTGATCATCGCCTGCCCCTGCGCGCTCGGCCTCGCCACGCCGATGTCGATCATGGTCGGCGTCGGGCGCGGCGCCCAGGCCGGCGTGCTGATCAAGAACGCGGAATCGCTGGAGCGCATGGAGCGGATCGACACTTTGGTCGTCGACAAGACCGGCACCCTGACCGAAGGCAAGCCGCGGGTGATCGAAATCGTTCCGGCCGAAGGCGTGGATGTAGCACAGCTGCTGCGCCTCGCCGCCGGCGTCGAGCGGGCCAGCGAGCATCCGCTCGCCCATGCCATCGTCGCCGCTGCGGAAGACCGCAAGCTCGAGATCCCCAAGGTGCGCGGCTTCGACTCGCCGGCCGGCCGCGGTGCCTATGGCCTGGTCGAGGGCACGGTCGTCACGCTCGGCAGCGCCGCCTTCATGGCCGAACGCAAGGTCGACGTAGGCCCGCTCGCCGCGGCCGCCGACCGGCTGCGCCAGGACGGCGCCAGCGTGATCTTTGCCGCACTGGGCAACCAGCTCGGCGGCGCGATCGCCATCGCCGACGCGGTGAAAGACTCCACGCCGGCGGCGTTGCAGGCGCTGCGGGCCGAGGGCATCCGCATCGTCATGCTGACCGGCGACAACCGGGCCACGGCGGAGGCGGTGGCGCGCAAGCTCGGCATCGACGCGGTCGAGGCCGAGGTTCTGCCCGAACACAAGCGCGATGCGGTCGATAAGCTGCAGAACCAAGGCCGCGTGGTCGCGATGGCCGGCGACGGCGTCAACGACGCACCGGCCCTGGCCGCGGCGGAGATCGGCATCGCCATGGGCACCGGCACCGATGTCGCGATCGAAAGCGCCGGCATGACCCTGCTCGGCGGCGATCTCGGCGGCATCGTCCGCGCCCGGAAACTGTCGCGCGCGGTGATGGCCAACATCCGGCAGAACCTGTTCTTCGCCTTCGCCTACAACGTGATCGGCGTGCCGGTGGCGGCGGGCGTGCTCTATCCCGCCTTCGGCCTGGTGCTCTCGCCGATCATCGCCGCCGCCGCCATGGCGCTGTCCTCGGTCAGCGTCATCGGCAATGCGCTGCGGCTGCGGGTGACCAAGCTCTGAGCTTGCGCGGGCGTCGGGTTTGCGTAGACTGCCCGCGCATTTCTCACTCCCGGGACTTTTCCCCCTAGGATTCAACAATGGCCAAGACCTACGCCATCGCCATCGTCGGCATCGGCAAGATAACCGAAGACCAGCACCTTCCCTGCATCGCCAAGAATCCGCGCTTCAAGCTGACCGGCCTGGTCAGCCAGCGCGGCGTGTCACGCGACGGCGTGCCGACGTTCAAGACCCTGGGCGAGCTGCTGAAGTCTGGCGTGGCCGTCGATGCGGTCGCGGTCTGCACCCCGCCCAACGCGCGCCACGCGATCGCGGTCGAGGCAATGGATGCCGGCAAGCATGTCCTGCTGGAGAAACCGACCACCGCAACCACGCTGGAGACCGCCGACCTGGTCAGCCATGCGGCGAAGACCGGGCGCGTCGCCTATGCCACCTGGCATTCGCAGCATAACGCCGCTGTCGACGAAGCGAAGCGCCTGCTCGCCGGGCAACGGCTGAAGCGCCTGCATGTCGAATGGAAAGAGGACGTGCGGCGCTGGCATCCGGGGCAGGAATGGATCTGGGCGCCGGGCGGCTTCGGCGTGTTCGACCCAACCATCAACGCGCTCTCGATCCTGACCAAGATTCTGCCCGCGCCGCTGTTCGTGACCTCGGCCGAGCTGATCACGCCGGCGAACCGCGAGACGCCGATCGCCGGCAAGGTCAGCTTCCGCAGCCCGGCGGCGGGTGCAAACGC
>JAYSFH010000083.1:4437-6458 GCA_041913405.1 Dongia sp.
CGCCTCGCTCACCGCCGAGGTCGACTGGCGCCAGACCGGCCCGCAGAGCTGGAACATCGACATCGAGACCGAGAGCGGCACCAAGCTGGAGCTCCGCGAAGGCGGCACCAGGCTGAGCGTAGACGGCAAGCAGACCGTCGCCGCGCCGATGGAAGAATACGAGCGCATCTACGAGCATTTCGCCGACCTGCTGGACCAGGGCCAGAGCGACATGCACTACACCCCGCTGCAGCTGGTCGCCGACGCCTTCTTCGTCGGCAAGCGCGTGCCGACCGACGCGTTCAACTGGTGACATAGTGATGCGTCATTGCCGGGCTTGACCCGGCAATCTCGTGACGGCACGAGACCCGCGGGTCAAGCCCGCGGGTGACGGTGCAAACTAAGCCTCCACCAGTCCGAGCACCTGGCGGTCGAACAGCTTGCGGTAGACGCCATCCGTGCGCTTGGTGAGCGCCCGGTGGTCGCCTTCCTCGATGATGCGGCCGCGGTCGAAGACCAGGATCCGCTTCAGCGCCCGCACGGTCGAGAGCCGGTGCGCGATCACGATCGCCGTGCGGCCTTCGATCAGCCGCTCGGTCGCCTCGTGGATCAGCGCCTCCGATTCCGAATCCAGGCTCGAGGTCGCCTCGTCCAGGATCAGGATCGGCGCATCCGCCAGGAAGGCCCGCGCCAAAGCAACGCGCTGGCGCTCGCCGCCGGAGAGCTTCACGCCGCGCTCGCCCACCAGGGTGCCGTAGCCCTTCGGCAGGCGCTCGATGAAGACATGCGCGTTGGCGAGGCGCGCCGCTTCCTCAATCTCCGCCATCGTCGCCTGCGGCCGGCCATAGGCGATGTTCTCCGCCAGCGAGCGGTGGAACAGGATCGGCTCCTGCTGGACGATGGCAATTTGGGAGCGCAGCGCGGACTGCGGCACCAGGGCGATGTCCTGCCCGTCGATCAGGATCCGGCCGCCGTTCACGTCGTGCAGCCGCTGGATGAGCTTCACGAAGGTGGTCTTGCCGGAGCCCGAGAGTCCCACCAGGCCGACCTTCTCGCCCGCCGCGATGGTCACGTCCAGGCCGTCATAGAGCGGCTTGTCGTGGCCGGTGTAGTGGAAGCGCACGTTCTGGAACTCGATCCGCCCGTCGGTGATCGCGATCGGCCGCGCCTGGGCGTGATCGGCGATGCCGTAAGGCTCGACGCCGATCGCGACCAGCTCCTCCATCTCGTTCACCGCATGCTGCAGGTCGCGGATGTACCAGCCCACGTCCCGGAGATAGCCGTGGATCACCAAGTAGGCTGTGAGCACATAGGCGAGGTCGCCTGGCGTCGCCTGGCCGTGCCACCAGAGCCAGAGCGCGAAACCGATGATCGACGCGCGCAAGGCCAGCAACGCGACCAGCTGCGCCGAGCCGTTGTTGGTGCCGCGGGTCCAGGTGCGCCGCGTGCGCTTGGCCCATTTCGCGGTCAGTCCCGCCAGCCGCATCTCCTCGCGCTGCTCGGCGCCGAAGGCCTTCACCACCGGGTTGCAGGAGATCGCATCGGCCAGCGCGCCGCCGACCTTGGTGTCCCACTGGTTCGACAGCCGCGCCGACGGCCCGACATAGGCGACCGACCCCAGGCAGGCCAGCACCACGAAGCAGACAGCACCGATGAACACGATGGCGCCCATCAGCGGCCAGCGCGCGCCCAGCAGCACGGTGGTGCCGAGCAGCACGACCGCGGAGGGCAGCAAGGCCACCAGCAGGGTGTCGTTCAGGAGATCGAGCGCCCAGATGCCGCGGGTGATCTTCCGCACCGTCGAGCCGGAGAAGGTGTTGGCATGCCAGTCGGTGGCGAAACGCTGCACCCGGTGGAAGGCCTCGCGCATCGCATCCGACATGATGCCAAGCGTCATGCGCACCACGCCAAGGAAGCCCAGATGCCGGAACAGCACCAACATGGCGCCCAGCGCGATCATCGCGCCGAGCGCCTCCAGTGCCGTCCACAGTGCCGCGTCGCGATCGCCCATGCCCAGGGCGTCGATCAGCCGGCCGGCATAG
>JAYSFH010000083.1:6468-11135 GCA_041913405.1 Dongia sp.
CACCAGCACGTCGGCCAGCGTCTGCAGCAGCACGCAGGTGCCGATCCAGAACGCCAGCAGCGGCCGGCGCCGCCAATGGCCGAAGGTGAAGCCGAGCACGTTCTTGAACGGCGCGGCGCGGTGGCGCAGTTCGGTGAGGACGGAAAGAAGATTGGTCTTCATGGTCTTGATCCGGCGCCGCCTCGCTCGAGGCCGGCAGCCGCTCCACTCCAATGGGTTCGACAAAACGCGAATACGGGATCAACCACGCATCGGCGCAGGGTCGGCCTGAATCTCAGGAATTTGGTGCGGGGCGGTGGTCTTGGCCCCGCGACACCCGACCGCTTGGGTCGGGGCCTTCTCTTCTAGTGTCGAGAAGGCATTCGAGATTCCGCGGCATTGAGCGACCCCGGCTTGACCTTCAGGCGACCCATCCATTCAGCGGTCTGGATCGCCAAGGCATAGGGGGTCCGGCCGAAGTTCTCGGACATGAAAGCGATACTCATGCTGATCCTCCGGCCACGCGGTTGAGTGAAGAGCGCGAAATGTACCGAAATCGCCGGGGATTTGCAACCCGGGGTCAGGTTGTCGACATGATCTCCACCGCGATCTCGGTGCAGACCCCGCCGTTGGTCGGGTAGAAGTCGACCGAGCAGGCGGTCACCACCAGCAGCAGGTCCATCTCGGCGCGGAGCACGACGTATCCGCCCGGTGGGTTGATCGATTCCAGCGCGTCCAGCCGGCCATCCGGCTGCGGCGGCGAGTTCTGGAAGAAGTCGACCGGATCCGGCGCGAAGGGCAAGGTGATGCCCTCGCCGCGCAATGCACTGATCAGATTGTCGCGGCAGTTCGGATGGCCGTGCAGGCCGGCGCGTTCATAGAGCGGCGCGTTGCAGGCCGGGAACAGCATGTCATGCGGACCGGGCGAGCCGTCCTCGAGGAAGGTGAGCATCGGGCGCGCCTTGGCGCTGTAGAAGACACCGCCGACCGCGGGGAACATGCGCTCGTTGATGTCGCGCGTTTCCGAGGTGCTCAGCCAGTCGAGATCGCCTTCCGTGTTAAAGGCGAAGAGATCGGCGACCTGCTTGCCCTTCACATCGGTGATGCGGACAGAGTCGCCGCGTGTCACGCGGAAGGCGCGACCGGATTGCGGCGGAATGACGAGGTATTTCGGTTCGGTCATGGCTTGGCTTTGATCTCCGCTGCCAGCACCTCGGTCAGGCGCGCCGGAATGCTCTGCGCGATGTTGATCCTGAGGAAGCGCTGCCATTGCCGCGACGGGCTGAACACGCTGCCCGGCGCCAGCACCACGCCGCGCGAAATCGCCCGCGCCGCCAGAGTCTCGGCATCCGACGACTGTTTCGGCAACTCCATCCAGAGGAACATGCCCTGCTCCGCCTCGGTCCAAAGCCTGAGGCCCAGTCCCTCCAGCCGCCGGCGCAGGGGCGGCGTCGCCTTGCGCAGCTTCTCGCGCAGGGCGGCGACATGCTTACGGTAGCTGCCGTCCTCCAGCAACCGGTGCACGACCTGCGCGGCACCCTGGTTGTTGCCGAAGGTGGTGGCGAGCTTCAGGTCGGTGAGATGCCGGATCGTCTCCTCCGGCCCGGCGATGAAGCCCACCCGGAGCGCGGCCGAGATGGTTTTCCAGAAACCGCCGAGATGCAGCACGCGGTCGAACCCGCCCAAGGCGGCGAGGCGCGGGGTCGGCACCGCCTGGAAATCGCGGAACACGTCATCCTCGACGATCCGGAAGTCGTGACGCTGCGCCAGGTTCAGCAGCCGGTGGGCCTGGCCCGGCGCGAGGCTGAGGCCGGTCGGATTCTGCATCGCCTGGTTGGCGAGGTAGAGCTTCGGATGCTCGGCCGCGGCGAGCTTTTCCATCGCCGCGAGATCGACGCCGTCCCGGGTCATCGGCACCGGCAAGGCCCGCGCCCGGTGTGCGCGTAAGACCGCGTGGTAGTTGAAATAGCCGGGATCATCGACCAGCACCGCATCGCCCGGCTGCAGCAGATGCCGGCAGACCAGGTCGACCGCCTGCGACGCGCCGTCGGTCAGCAGGATCGCTTCCGGTGCGGCGGCGATGTCGAGCTCCGCCAGCCGCAGCCGGATCTGCTGCCGCAAGGGCAGATAACCAAGCGGATGCCCGTATTGCAGCAGCTGCGCACCCGGCATCGCGGCCATGCCGCGCAGCGCGCGGCGGATCCCCTCCTCCGGCAGCCATGAGTCGGGGAGCCAGCCGCAAGCCGAATGAATCACCCGGTCGTCGAGCGACAAGGACTGCCGCATCATCCAGACCGGATCGACCGTTTCGGGCGCCGCCTGCCCCGGGCCGGCCGCGCGATCGATCAGCGTGAGCGGCGCCTCGCGCCCGGCGACGAAGAATCCGGATTTCGGCTTGGCGACGATCAACCCCTGGGCGGCAAGCCGGTCGTAAGCCTCGACCGCGGTGAAGGGCGAAATGCGGTTGGCCGCCGCCAGCTTGCGGATCGAGGGCAGCTTCTCCCCCGGCAGCAGAGTCTTGGCCGCAATCGCCGCCCGCAGCGCCGCCACCACCTGCTCCTGCAGCGGCGCCGCGGCAGTCGATTGGAGGTTCAGATCCATCTGTGTGGGCCTCTGTAGCGGTACAGAATAGACAACTATACCGCATCTGTGGCTGGAGAGGCGAGCGTGGGGAGATGATCTTCGACGGTGACTCGCACCCCCACCCTAGCCCTCCCCCGATTCGGGGGAGGGGACCGCAGCGAGCATGCCTTCTTCTCCCTCCCCCGAATCGGGGGAGGGCCGGGGTGGGGGTACGCAACACTGTTTTCCAGGTGACCAAGAAGATGACCATCCAAATCACCGCCCCGCGCGCCGACCACCGCCTCGCCGGCATGATCCACGGCGCGATCGGCATGGCGATCTTCGCGGGCTCGCTGCCGGCCACCCGCGTCGCGGTCTTGGGCCTCGACGCCATCTTCCTCACGGCAGGCCGCGCCGCCGGCGCCGGCATCCTGGCCGCGCTCCTGCTCGCCGCCGCGCGCCAGAAACTGCCCGCGCGCAGCGATCTGCTGCCGCTGCTCGTCGTCGCCGGCGGTGTCGTGCTGGGCTTTCCGCTGCTGACAGCGCTGGCGCTCCGGTCCGTGCCCTCTGCTCACGCGATCGTCTTCGTCGGCCTGCTGCCGCTGGTGACCGCGCTGTTCGCCGTGCTGCGCGCGGCCGAGAAGCCGCGGGCCGCCTTCTGGCTCTGGGCCATGGCCGGCAGCGCCTCGGTCTGCGGCTACGCGCTCTGGCATTCGACCGGCGGTTTCTCAGCGCCGGACCTCTTGATGCTGGGGGCGATCATGGTCTGCGGCCTCGGCTATGCCGAGGGCAGTCGGCTCTCCAAGCGGATCGGCAGCTGGCAGACCATCTGCTGGGCACTGGTGGTCTCGTTGCCGGTCAGCCTGCCGGCGACCCTTGCCACCCTGCCCGCAGCGCCGATGCAGGTCACCCTGCCGGCCTGGCTCGGCTTCGGCTATGTGACGCTGTTCAGCATGTTCATCGGCTTCTTCTTCTGGTACCGCGGCCTGCTGCTGGGCGGCATCGCCCGGGTCAGCCAGATCCAGCTGTTCCAGCCTTTCCTGGGCCTGGCGCTGGCCGCCCTGGTGCTGGGCGAAACCGTGTCGCCGGACATCGCCGTCGTGGCCTTGGTGATCGGGGTCTGCGTCTGGCAGGCCCGGAAACACGCTTAGCTTTACAAGAGCCGCCCGAAACTCATTCCCTGCCCGCCCAAAAACGCATTTCCAAACGCCCGGTCCGGCGATGGATTTTGCTCCCGACCAGCTCGGGATCGCAGATTTCCATGGAAACTTTCGACACCATCATCGTCGGCGCCGGTTCCGCCGGCTGCGTGCTTGCGGACAGGCTCTCGGCCGCAGGCCTTTCCGTGCTGCTGCTGGAGGCCGGCGGCAGCGACCGCCGCTTCTGGATCAAGCTGCCGATCGGATACGGGCGGCTGTTCTATGACGAGACCGTGAACTGGGCCTATCAGACCGAGCCTTGCCCGGAGCTCTATGGCCGCAGCCTCTACTGGCCGCGCGGGAAGGTGGTCGGCGGCTCGAGCTCGATCAACGCCCTGGTCTATTACCGCGGCCTGCCGCACGACTACGACGACTGGCAGGCGATGGGCGCCGCCGGCTGGGGCTGGAACGACGTCCGCCCGGTCTTCGAGGCGAACGAGCGCCGGATGAGCGAATCCGGCATGCGGATCGGCAGCGGCCCCCTGAGCGTCTCGCGGATCGACGCCGACGCACACCCCTTGAAGGAGCGCTACTTCCAGGCCGCGCGCGAGCTGCAGCTGCCGCTGACCGGCGACATGGTGAGCCAGCCGGAGGGCGCCGGCCTCTACCAGATCACCACCAAGAACGGCTTCCGCTGCTCCGCCGCCGATGCCTTCCTCCGCCCGGCGCTGAAACGCGGGCTGGTGAAGCTGGAGACCGATGCCCTCGCGACCCGCATCCTGTTCGAGGGCAAGCGCGCGGTCGGGATCGAATACCGCCGCTACGGCCATCGCTTTCAGGCGCGCGCCAATTTCTCGGTGATCTTGAGCGGCGGCGCGGTCAACTCGCCGCAGCTGCTGCAGCTCTCCGGCATCGGTCCCGGCGCGCTGCTGCGGGGCCAAGGCATCGCGCCGGTCCTGGACAACGCCAATGTCGGCGCGCATCTGC